>JAFGWK010000141.1 GCA_016937195.1 Paracoccaceae bacterium
AATGGTAGCCGAGATTCATGAGCGGATCGACACCCCCGACCTACAAGACCATGAACTGGCCAGCCTACAGTGAGCCATGTCGCGCCATTGGTCCGAGCGACAATGGCGAACGCGATCAAGCGTCATGGCGCGCTGACGCTTCCATTGGCCGGAAGGCGACTGGTCGGCCTTGACGCTCTGCTTGAGGCCGCCGACTTTGTTCGCGCAACCTGAACCAATCCAGAAAAGGCGGCGGTGCATTTAAAATGAACGCCTTGCAACACAGCCTTCCAGCTCTGCCCCATCGCGCGGCGCAGTCTTTCAGGTGACGCGCGAACGTGCCTGATATGCCGGGTTGTCCCAAAGCCTGTTGGTCATCACATCCTCAATGATTTCAGCCGCGCGCACCACATCGTCCTCATCAATGTAAAGCGGGGTAAAGCCGAACCGCATAGCATCGGGGGCGCGAAAATCGCCGATCACGCCCTGCCCTATCAGGGCCTGAATCGCGGCATAACTTTCAGAAAATCCGAACGAGACCTGACTGCCGCGCGCCAGAGGATCGCGTGGGCTGAGCAAGGTCAGATCGGGGCAGCGTGCCTCGACTTCGTGGATGAACCGCTCTGACAGCTCGATGGAGCGCGCGCGTACCTGCGCCATCGTCAGCCCGTCCCAGACGCTCAGGGCTTCTTCCAACGCGGTGGCTTGCAAGACCGGTGGCGTGCCCACGCGCATCCGCTCTACCGCGCGCCCGGGCCGATAGCCCAGATCAAAGGCGAACGGCGCCTCATGGCCCAGCCAACCGCTGAGCGCCGGGCGCACCGTATCCGCGATATCGGGGCGCACGTAGATAAAGGCGGGCGCGCCGGGACCGCCGTTGAGATATTTATAGGTGCAGCCTACAGCGAATTCAGCGTTGTTACCGAGCATATCGACGGGCACCGCGCCCGCGCTATGGGCCAGATCCCAGATCATCACCGCCCCGACCGCATGGGCCTTTTGCGTGATCGCGTTGAAATCGTGCATCCGGCCCGTGCGGTAATCCACCTGCGTCAGCATCACGACCGCGACCTCTTCGGTGATCGCATCGGCGACATCTTCGGGGTTTGGGGTGCGCAATTCATGCCCGCGACCCAGCGAACGCAGCAGCCCTTCGGCCATATAAAGATCGGTCGGAAAATTGCCGTTGTCTGACAGCACCACCTTGCGATCTGGCCGCATCTCCAGCGCCGAGGCCAGCGCCTGATAGACCTTGATCGACAGCGTATCGCCGATCACCACCGAGCCCTCGGGCGCACCGATCAGACCCGCGATCTTGTTGCCCACCCGCGCAGGCTGATCCATCCATTGCGCGTCGTTCCAGCCGCGAATGAGCATCTCGCCCCATTCCTGATGCACGCAGCGCTCAAGCCGTTCCGCCACCCCGCGCGGCAAAGGGCCAAGCGAGTTTCCATCAAGATAGATCACCCCGTCGGGCAGATCGAACAGGTGTTTTCTGGGCAGGCTCACCATCACAGATTTCCTCTCACATTCCAAAGCTCTGGGAACAGCTCGACCTCAAGCATTCGGCGCAAATAGGCGACCCCGGCCGTGCCGCCTGTGCCGCGCTTGAACCCGATCACGCGTTCGACGGTGGTGACATGGTTGAACCGCCAGCGCCGGAAATAGTCTTCTAGATCGACAAGTTTTTCGGCCAGTTCGTAGACTTCCCAATGCGCTTCGGGGGCCTCGTAAACACGCTGCCAGATCGCCATGATCCGATCATCCGCAACATGGGGCATGTCTAGTTTGGGGTCGGGCAGCTCTGCGCTGCTTACCCCAAGACGATTGGCGGCAAAGCGGATCGCCTCGTCATACAGGCTTGGCTGCGCCAGTTCGGCACTTAGCAAATCCATGATGTCGGCGCGATGTTCATGCACCCGTGTCATCGCCAGATTGCGATTGCCAAGAACGAATTCGATCAGGCGGTATTGATAGGATTGAAACCCTGACGAGGCCCCGAGCGACTCGCGAAATCGCGTGTAGTCGCTGGGCGTCATCGTGCGCAGCACATCCCACGCGCCGTTGAGTTGTTCAAAAATCCGGGCCAGCCGCGAGAGGATCTTGAAGCACGGGCGCAACGTCCCCGCGCGGATCATTTCGCGCGCAGAGCGCAGCTCGTGCAGGGCCAACTTCATCCACAGCTCGCTTGTCTGGTGCTGAATGATGAAGAGCAATTCATCATGGGCATCCGACAGCGTGTCCTGCGCCGACAACACCTTATCAAGGCCCAGATAATCGCCATAGGACATGTCCGCCGCAAACGACATCTTCGCCCCCTCATTTGCCGGATCGTAAGCCATACCACCTCCCTCAGGTTGCGCCTCCCTGCAAGATACACGCCCGCCGTCTATTGGACGTTTCCTGGGGTTGCCTGCGCCGGTCTCCTCTGCAAAACAGAGTGTTACAAGAGTAAGTTCGGCTTGAGCCGGAGGTTAGCGAGGCCAGCAGCGGCCCGCAATATCAAACCCTTGTGAGCCGAGGCTGCACAGAATGCGCAAAACCAACGGGAGGCGTCATGGACGATCAAAGCGGAATTGACTGGGAAGATGCTTTTATCAACGCCTCCTATATCGAAGGCGGCGAGAGCTATCCGCAGCTTTGGCTCGACCGCGCCGCCGATTTCCGGGCGCAGATCGAAGACCGTTTGAGCGAAATCGCCTATGGTTCGGGCGCGCGCGAAAAGATGGATGTCTTCCGCCCCGAGGGCGACTCCAAAGGGTTGCTGGTCTTCATTCATGGCGGATATTGGCGCGCATTTTCCAAGGATCACTGGTCGCATCTGGCGGCGGGGGCCTTGGCGCGGGGCTGGACGGTGGTGATGCCCGGCTACACACTTGCGCCCGAAAACACCGTTCCGGGGATCACCGCGCAAATCAGTCGCGCCATTGTGGAGGCGGCAGCGCTTGTGGACGGGCCGATCCATCTGGCGGGCCACTCTGCGGGGGGGCATTTGGCGACGCGGATGGTGTCAGATGACAGCACACTGCCCACCCCCATCGCCGAGCGCATCGCACGGGTGATTTCGATAAGTGGGCTGCACGATCTACGCCCCTTGGTGATGAATTCCCTCAACGAGATATTGGGCCTCACCCCGCAGATCGCCGCCGCCGAAAGCCCAGCTTTGCACAGCGTGCGCCCGGGTGTGCGCGTCACCGCGTGGGTCGGCGCGGCCGAGCGCCCGGAATTTTTGCGCCAAGCCGCCTTGCTTGCGGAAAGCTGGCCATCTGCCGATCTGATCGCTGCCCCCAATCGCCACCATTTCAATGTGATCGAAGAACTCTGTGACCCGTCAAGTCATCTTGTCGAGGCCCTCTTGGCATCAGAGTATGACCGGGATGCGTGAGCAGCGCGCCACTCCTGATCGACACG
>JAFGWK010000142.1 GCA_016937195.1 Paracoccaceae bacterium
AGGGTTACTCAGTCGCTTGGAAGGACTGGCGATAGCCCGATTTGACCAAGTCACCCATCAAGGAACAATCAATGCCGGCAGCCGGGTCGATCGTGTTCTTCATCAGACCGAGCTTGATCCACCACTCGTTGGTCAGTGCCACCGATCCGGCCATCGAGCCATTGGGCAATCCAAAGGGCGGCGCGCCATCAAGGACGCCACAAGTGCGCGCAGATTCATCGAAATCAAAAACGTAGATGCCACCGGCAAGGCTTTTGCCATTGGTGCCAATCACCGAGGCCACATCTGCAGCCGGCCATTGCAGATAGTCCGCGATCATCTGGTTGGTCTCTTCGACATTCGCATGCCAGTAGGCGCGGGCATCCCATTCAGCCTTCAGCACAGCCAATGCCGCAGGGCGGTTCTTGGCAATGAAGTCTTTGTTCCTGAAAAGCGAATCCATGAAGATGCCGGTCTTGAGCATTTCCGGATCCGTGGTGTCGACGATTGATTTGGTGCCAGGTGCGGCCTCAATCACCTTCGAGATCCACGGCTCGTACATATAGGCCGCCGCCAAGTCACCCGACAGCATCGGCCCCACGGCCTCATCAGCGTTCAGATTTACCCAATCCACGTCGCCCGGCGCTATGCCCGCGCGGTCCAACCACAACCCCATCAGCAATTGACCGATATAGGCTTGCGGTGCGGCAACCTTCTTTCCCTTAAGCGTCTCTGGTGTCATCCCGGCGGCAAGGACCACGTGATCAACGCCGTAAGACGGGTTGAGATAGGCGACGTTGACTTCGTTAAGCCCCGCATCGACGGCAACGGGGATATAATCCGCCGTGCAGCCGTAGACGTCGATCTGCCCCGCTGCGAGCGCCGCGTGCCCACCCAGCGGGTCCTCGAAGTTCACGATGTTCAGATCATAGCCCGGAATCAGGTTCTTCTGCTTGGCCACGTCCATCATGGCATAGCCCGGCCAAGACACGCAGATTCCGACATTGACTGTTTCGTTTGCCTGCGCAGCAGCAGCACTGCCCAACATGGTGCCGGCGATCGAAAGGGCGAAGGTGAGTTTACGCATGATCAGCTCCCAGATGCGGTTACTCAAAAAAATATACGGAACAAATTTTTTTAGTCCACTAAAAATTTTACATCACTAATATTTTGGTTGCATTTCCCGCCGCACCTCCCGAAAATACGCCTATGGAACGATCACCAACATTGAGCCTGCGAGAGCGGCAAAAAGAGGGCAGACGCGCGCGCATAATCGCCGCAGCCAAAAGCCTTTTTGTTGAGGCTGGCCTCGACAATATCACTATCGAAGCGATTGCCGAGATTGCCGGTGTCTCAAGCGTCACGGTGCATAATTACTATGGCACCAAATCAGGCGTACTCTTGGCATTGGTCGCTGAAAGCGATCGCGAGCTTCTTGAAACGCTCGACAAAGAACTGACGAATCAGCCAGACGATTTGGTCGATCTGTTACTTCGGTTTTTCACGATCATCTGCGACCACACGCTTACCCATCTTGATAAGTCGGTGTGGCGGCAGGTCATTTCGGCTTCGGTCGATGGTCGCGAACCGCGCTTCAACAAACTCTATCGAGAGCTTGATCACAAATTGGCCTCGGTTCTGATCCGTGAAATCGAGCAGTTAAGGGCGGTCGGGCAACTCGCTGACAGTGTGAATTCCACGCATCTCGGTTGGGCGCTGTTCAACTTGCAAAACGCCCGTTTTGTCGAATTCATCGCCTCCGACAACAAAACCCGCGATCAAGCGTTACACGATCTGCGCAATGATTTGCTGGCGCTGTTCACCCTCGTCATCCCCACATGCTAACCCTCGCCCCCTCCCCCGGATCAGGCGCCACTGAACTCAACGCCTCTGCATGATCCAGCACCGCAACACAGTGCGCGGGCAATGCTAAGCAGTGCAGTTTGTATCACCTGGCTCTTTGGGGATTGCGGCTAAGACGCATAAGCGGCCCGCCCGCGTGGGGATAAAAGCGTCACATCGCAAACCTTGAGACAGCAAAGAGATCAGCCTGCCCGCCATCCGGTGTTGAGCGTATCGAACTGCTGGCGCAGATAGCGCGCGATCTGGGCGTATTGCGGAGCCATCGGACTGGATTTTCGCCAGACAAGGCCAATGGTGCGTTTGGGGCGTGGCGCGGGTAGACGCGCGATCGCGACATCCGCGGCGCGCATCTCGGTGCGCACGGCCATTTCCGGGATCAAGGTAATTCCGATTCCCGCCCCGACCATCTGAACAAGCGTGCTGAGCGAGCTGCCCTCCATCAGGTCTTGTGTGCCAAGACGCGATGCCTTGCAAAAGGATAGCGCTTGGTCGCGAAAACAGTGCCCTTCTTCCAGCAACAACAACCGCATTTCCAACAAACCCTCGCGGTTTGGCACGGGCTTATCGGCATCCGCTCGCGGGCGCACCAACGCGAATTCCTCATCGAAAATAGGCTCTTCGTGCAAACTTGCCTCAGAGACCGGCAGCGCGACGACAGCGATATCCATGCGCCCCTCGGCGAGATCCGCGATCAGGGTCTGGGTTATTGCCTCACGCGGACGGATGTCGAGATCAGGATACTGCGCGCCCAACTGGCGTATCAGATCGGGCAGAAGATAAGGCGCGATGGTGGGAATCACCCCGATCCGCAACCGCCCGCTGAGCGGCCCGTGCGCTGCGCGCGCCAGATCGCCCAACTCATCGACCGAGCGCAAAATAAGACGCGCCCGCTCTGCCAAAGCTTCTCCCAGTCCCGTCAACCGGATCTGGCGCGCCCCGCGTTCAACCAAAGGGGCGCCGAGGATCTCCTCCAGCTCTTTGATCTGAAACGAAAGTGCTGGCTGCGAAATCGCACAAGACTCCGCAGCGCGCCCAAAATGGGCATGACGCGCGAGAGCCTCAAAATAGCGCAGGTGTTTCAGCGTCACCGGAATCATAAACACAACTTATATCAAGAATTAGTAAATCAAAATTTTAATTATGATAAAGCCTGCTATGTTAAAAGCAGAAATTTAGGTTTGATCGGGGCCGCTGAAGCGCCCCCGCTCTGCTAGGTCAGGGGACATTTCAGTCCCTTGACCGCAACACGCTCAAAAGGAGATCGATCATGGACGGAAACGATGTGAACACGGCGGGCAAATGTCCGGTGATGCATGGCGGCAATACCGCGATGGGATCGAATGTGATGGATTGGTGGCCCAATGCGCTCAACCTCGACATTCTGCATCAGCATGACACCAAGACCGACCCATTGGGGCGCGAATTCGACTATAGCGAAACCGTCAAGACGCTTGATTACGACGCGCTCAAGGCGGACATGCTCGCTCTACTGACCGACAGTCAAAGCTGGTGGCCCGCTGACTGGGGCCATTACGGCGGCTTCATGATCCGTCTGGCTTGGCACGCTGCGGGCTCGTACCGTCTGGCCGATGGGCGCGGCGGCGCCGGGACCGGCAACCAGCGGTTTGCTCCGCTCAACTCGTGGCCAGATAACGCGAGCCTTGATAAAGCGCGCCGCCTGCTTTGGCCGCTCAAGAAGAAATATGGCAACAAACTCAGCTGGGCCGATCTGATCATTTTCTCAGGCACCGTAGCATATGAAAGCATGGGGCTGAAAACCTATGGCTATGCATTTGGGCGCAAGGATATCTGGCATCCCGAGATCGACACCTATTGGGGCGCCGAAAAGGAATGGCTCGCCCCCTCCGATGCGCGCTATGGAGATGTCGACAAGCCCGACACGATGGAAAACCCGCTGGCTGCGGTGCAAATGGGGCTGATCTACGTCAACCCCGAAGGCGTGAACGGCACCCCCGACCCGATGAAAACTGCCGCCCAAGTGCGCGAAACCTTCGAGCGCATGGCAATGAATGATGAGGAAACCGTCGCCTTGACCGCAGGTGGGCACACGGTGGGAAAATGTCACGGCAACGGCGATGCAAGCAAACTGGGCGCGGAACCCGAGGCCGCTGATGTGGACCAGCAAGGTCTGGGCTGGTTCAACCCCGCGATGGATGGCAAAGCCACCAACGCGATCACCGGCGGCCCGGAAGGCGCGTGGACGAGCAAACCGCTCGAATTCGACATGGGCTATTTCGACATGCTGTTCGGGCATGAATGGGAAATCACCAAAAGCCCCGCCGGGGCCTATCAATGGAAGCCGGTCGAGATCGCCGAGGCCGATATGCCGGTTGACACGACCGATCCGACACAGCGCCGGATGCCGATGATGACCGATGCCGACATGGCGATGAAGGTGGACCCGATTTATAATGAGATTTGCCATAAGTTCATGGCCGATCCCGCCTATTTCAACGACTGTTTCGCGCGCGCTTGGTTCAAACTGACCCACCGCGACATGGGACCGAAGGCGCGCTATATCGGGCCTTGGGTGCCCAGCGAAGACCTGATCTGGCAAGATCCGGTTCCCGTAGGTGCGACCGATTGGGACGTCGCCGCGGTCAAAGCAACGATCGCCGCCAGCGGGCTAAGCATTGCCGAGATGGTCTCGACGGCGTGGGACAGCGCGCGCACCTATCGCGGCTCGGATATGCGGGGCGGCGCCAATGGCGCGCGCATCCGTCTTGCCCCGCAAAAGGACTGGGAGGGCAATGAGCCCGCGCGTCTAGCCAAGGTGCTGGCCGTGTTGGAGCCGATCGCGGCGGCGGCTGGCGCGTCCATCGCGGATATTATCGTGCTCGCGGGCAACGTCGGACTTGAGCAAGCGATCAACGCCGCAGGCTTTGACATCGCGGTTCCCTTCGCACCGGGCCGAGGCGATTCCACTGATGCGATGACCGATGCCGACAGTTTCGCCCCCCTTGAACCGCTGGCCGACGGGTTCCGCAACTGGCTCAAGAAAGACTACATCGTCAGCCCAGAAGAGATGATGTTGGATCGTGCGCAACTGATGGGGCTGACCGCGCCGGAAATGACGGTTCTTGTGGGCGGGATGCGTGCGCTTGGCACCAATCATGGTGACAGCGACTACGGCGTGTTCACGGACCGCAAGGGCCAGTTGACGACCGACTTCTTCGTCAACCTGACTGACATGGCCAATAGCTGGCATCCGGTCGCAGACGGCAGCTACGAGATTCGCGACCGCGCCAGCGGTGCGGTGAAATGGACCGCGAGCCGCGTCGATCTGGTGTTCGGCTCCAACGCGATCCTGCGCGCCTATGCCGAAGTCTACGCTCAGGACGACAGCGCCGAAAAATTCGTGCGCGATTTCGTGGCGGCGTGGGACAAGGTGATGATGGCGGATCGCTTCGATCTGGCGAACTAAGCCCCTCACCTCTCACAGGTGAATGAAACCCAAAGCGGCGCGTGGCATCCCTGCCCCGCGCCGCTACTTATTGCGACTGGCTTTGGCCCACGCGTTTGCGCTGCGCAGGCTTGCAGGCCTGATCGAGAAAGGCCACCAACTCATCGCCATGCGGGCGCAGGGTTTCGCGCAGATCGTGATCGCCCGACACCGCCAGAAGCTGCGCGGCGGGCTGGGCGGCTTGCAAGCGCAATGCGTCCTTGAACGCCACGCTGGTATCCTCACGCCCATGCACCAAAAGCAGCGGGCATCCGACTTGGGTGATGGTGTGGATCGGGGCGATCTCATCGAAACGCGCGCCAATCACGCCCTCGACATGGCGCAAAATATAGCTACCGATCACCGGAAACGGGATGTGATGCTGCGCCATCCAGTCCTGCATCACCTCGCGCGGATGGGCAAAAGCAGACAGGCTGATCGCGGCGCGAATATCGTCGTGATGGGCCGCATACAGCAGCACCGCCCCCGCCCCGACCGAGTGACCTAGGAGTGCGATATTTTCCGGATCGACCTCGGGGCGGGTACACAGATAGGCCAGCCCTGCGCCGATATCCTCGGCAAAGCGAGGCATCGAGGTGAACCGATCATCGTCGCTTTGCCCATGGCAGCGCGCATCGACAAACAGCACCGCATAGCCCGCTGCGCGCAGCGGTGGCGCGATCTGCAACATCATCGACGCATTCGCCCCCCAGCCATGCATCACCAACACCGCTGGATGGGGCCCCGGCGTGTCAGGCGTTATCAACCACGCAAACAGCGACTTTCCATCCGGTCCGGGCAGGCGAATTTCCTGCGTGCTTTGGGCGGAAAGGCCGACATCAGAAGGCGCAACCTCATGGGCCAGTCGCGGTGCTGCCAGACCGCGCAGCAGCGCCAGATGCACCAGCCAACGCGCGCCCAAAAAGACAACAAGTGCAAGCGCCAGATAGGTTAGGATCGCTACTGTCACGGGCATTACCAATCACGAAGGGGAACCGTGACCTTGATCTAGGGGGCACGCATGAGCTGAACAAGGCAGCAAGGCGTGTGGGTGACAACAGGCCGCGGGCGGGCGCTGCGTTAGTTAAGCGCGTCTTTGAGGCGGTAATGCAGCAGCGCCAGTGGCAGTGAAAGGCGGCGCAACGGGCCAAGCTCAAACCGCTGCGGGCTACGCTGAAAAAAGTTCGGCAGATCGGTGGGCAGACCCAGCGCAAGACGCGCCATCTGATCGCCGCTCCACGAGCCCATCGCCACGCCATTGCCGTGATAGGCGAAGGCGGCATAGGTGGTTTCCCCCGGCCCCAACGGCCCCACAAACGGCACGAGATCGCGCGCCAGACAGACCAGCCCCGACCAGAAATGCGGCGTCTCAACGCTGCTCCATGCGGGAAACATCGCATCGAAATGGGCGCGCGTGGCGGCGCGATGGGCGCGCTGGCTGGCATCGCTCCAGCGCACCGCGCCGCGCATCCCGAACAGCATCCGCCGATCCGGCATCAGGCGGAAATAATGCAGCAGATTGCGCGAGTCATAGGCCATCAGATCGCTCGACCAGCCCTGCGCGGCAATTTCATCGTCGCTCAGCGGGCGCGTCACGAGTACCGAGGATTGCAGCGGCAAATAGCGCGACCGCATCCAGCCCGGCAAACGATCAGAGGAATAGCCATTGGTCGCAATCAGCAAATGACGCGCGCGCACACGGCCATGCGCGGTGGTCAGGACATGATACTCACCCTCGCGCGCAATCGCGAGCACCGCACTATCGCCGTGGATACGCCCACCACGCGCCTGCACAGCCTGCGCCAAGCCCAGCGCATATTTGCGCGGGTTCAGTGCGAAACCCAAATCTATGCGCAGCCCGCCATGCATGCCTTGCGCGTTGAGTCCCATGCCAGCCAAATCTCCAGGCGCGATCAGATCGGTCTGAACGCTGTAAGTCGCGCTGATCTGCGCAGCCTCGGCGCGCATCTGCGCAAAGACCTTGGGGCTATGGGCCAGTTGCAATTCGCCCTGCGAATGGCGATCCACCGATAGGCCAAGCGTCGCGATACGCTTGGACACCAACTCAATCGCAGCGCGTTCGGCGGCGTGGAACTTGGCCACCTCAGCCGCGCCGTAGCGCCTATGGATTTGCGCGCTGCTCGCCTTGGCGCCGCCGATACAGCAAAACCCGCCATTGCGACCCGACGCGCCCCAGCCCGGCGGGTGCGCATCCAGCACAGCAACATCCGCCCCCGCCTCGGCCAGCCGCAAGGCTGCGGACAGGCCGGTAAAGCCCGCGCCGATCACGGCGAATTCGACGATGCCCTCACCCTCAAAACGCGGATAGCTGGCTGGATCGGGCGCGGTTTGCACCCAGTAGCAGCCCTTTAGCGAACTGGCTGCGTAGGCTGCGGGCTCATAGATCCGCCCGGCGATTGACGCCTCGCTCACACCCGTTCGCCCTCTTGCTCTTCGCGGCGCTGTTTGATGATCGCGCGTTTGGAGATAAGCGAGGCACTCACCACGCCCACCGCAACAACCGTAATCATCAGAGTTGAGAGCGCATTGATCTCGGGCGAAACGCCAAGGCGCACGGCTGAGAAGATCTTGATCGGCAGCGTGGTCGAGGACGGCCCCGTAGTAAACGACGCGATCACCAGATCATCCAGCGACAGTGTGAAGGCAAGCAGCCAACCCGAGACAACCGCGGGCAAGATGATCGGCAGCGTCACCAAGCGGAACGTGGTAAAGGCCGAAGCCCCGAGATCCATCGACGCCTCTTCAAGCGAGCGATCAAAGGTCAGTAAGCGCGAAGACACCACGACTGACACGTAACACATCGAAAACGTCGTATGCGCGAGCATGATCGTGAAGATACCGCGATCCAGACCGATGGCGATGAACAGCAACAGCAGTGACAAGCCGGTGATCACATCGGGCATCACGAGCGGCGCATAGATCATGCCCGAAAATAGCGTGCGTCCCGGAAAACGCCCCATCCGCACCAACGTGATCGCCGCCATCGTGCCCAGCACCGTGGCCAGCGTCGAGGAACTGACCGCAATCTTCAGCGTCACCCAAGCGGCATCTAGGAAGGGCTGGTCATGCATCAGCGCGACATACCATTTCGTCGAAAACCCGGCCCAGACCGTCACCAGTTTCGAGGCATTGAAGCTGTAGAAAATCAGGATCAGCATCGGCAGGTACAGGAACGCAAAGCCAAGCGACAGCGAGGTGACGTTGAACCAACTCAGACGTTTGTTCATGACTCTGCCTCCTGCTGCTTTTGCTGGTTACGCTGGAACAGCACGATGGGCACGATCAAGATCACGAGCAGCACCACCGCCACCGCCGAGGCCACGGGCCAGTCGCGGTTCGAGAAGAACTCATCCCATAGGACCTTGCCGATCATTAGGGTCTTCGACCCGCCCAGAAGCTGCGGGATCACATATTCGCCAAGCGCCGGGATAAAGACGAGGAAGCAGCCCGCAATCACGCCGGGGCGCGACATCGGCAATGTCACCAGCCAGAACGCCGACAGCCGCGAGGCCCCCAAATCGACCGCCGCCTCATTGAGCGAGTCATCCATCTTGTCCAGCGCGGCATAGATCGGCAGGATCATGAAGGGCAGATAGGTGTAAACGATACCAATATAGACCGCCTTGGACGTGTTCATGATGTGCAGCGGCGAGGAAATCACCCCCAGCCACAGCAGGAATTGATTGAGCAGCCCCTCATCGGACAAAATCCCCATCCATGCATAGACTCGGATCAGGAACGAGGTCCAGAACGGCAAGATGATCAACATCAGCAGCGTCGGGCGCCATTCATCAGGTGCGCGCGCCATGCCATAGGCAATCGGATAAGCAACGATCAGGGTGAACAGCGTCGATAGCGCCGCGATTTGCAGGCTCGACAGATAGGCTTTCCAATACAGGTCGTCCTGCGTGAGGAAGGTGAAATTGTCAAAGCTGAGCTGACTGAGAAAGTCTTTGAACCCCGCCCAACCCTGCGCCAGATCCAGCGTCGGTGTGTAGGGCGGAATTGCAATCGCTGTGGTCGACAGCGAGATCTTCACCACGATCAGGAAGGGCACCAAAAACAGTGCCGTCAGCCACAGATAGGGCACAGAAATCAGTAGGAGTCGGCGCAAGTTCATATGCTTTCCCCTATTTCGTCAACACGACGCCAGCGGTGCGCGTCCAGCTCAGCCAGACCTCATCCTCCCAAGTGAATGCGCGCCGTTCCAGCCTGCGCGCATTCGTCATTGTGGCCGAGATCAGTTGGCCATTGGCCAGTTGCACCCGATAGGTCGAGATATTGCCCAGATAAGCGATGTCGATGATCTTGCCGAAAGCGTGGTTGGCGCGGTCGGGATCGGGCTGGTGGCTGACGGTGATCTTCTCGGGGCGGATCGCGTAAAACACCTTCGCGCCCTCGGTGACGGGGCTTGTCGCGATGGCCTGCACCGGGTCTTGCCCCTCGCCGTAAGCGATGCTGATCGCCCCCTCAGGGCCGCCCGAAACGGGTGAGGCATTGCCCTCGATGATGTTCACGTCACCAATAAAATCAGCGACATAAACCGAGTTCGGTTGCTCATAAATATCTGCGGGCGTAGCGATCTGCATGATCTCGCCGGCATTCATCACCGCAACACGCGAGGCGACGGTCATGGCCTCTTCTTGGTCGTGGGTGACGATCACGAAAGTCGTACCCGTGCGTTCCTGAATGTCCATCAGCTCAAACTGGGTGTCTTGACGCAGCTTTTTGTCCAGCGCGCCCAGCGGCTCATCCAGAAGCAGCAGTTTGGGCGCCTTGGCAAGACTACGCGCCAGCGCCACACGTTGCCGCTGACCGCCCGAAATCTGGTGCGGCTTTCGGCGCGCAAACTTCTCCAGCCTTGTAAGACGCAGCATTTCGGCGACGCGTTCCTCAATACGTTCCTTGGGAGCATGTTCGCGTTTCAAACCGAAGGCGATGTTCTCCCAGACCGAAAGATGGGGAAACAGCGCGTAGCTTTGAAACATCATATTCACCGCGCGCTTGTTGGGCGGCACCTGCGCCACGTCCTGCCCGTCGATGGTGATCTTGCCCTCGGTGGGGGTTTCAAACCCGGCCAGCATCCGCATCAAGGTGGTCTTGCCACAGCCCGACGGCCCCAGCAGCGCGAAGAATTCCTTCTCGTAGATATTAAGGTCGATAGTGTCGATGGCGGTGAAATCGCCAAACCGTTTGGTGATAGAGCGACATTGGATCAGCGGCTTGGCCTTTGGGTCGTTCCAAGGGTCAAAAACGATTTGCGGCTTTACCTGCGCCATACGGACCTCAGTGCGTTTGAAGGGGGAAACGGAAACCGCGCCGGTGTGCAACCGGCGCGGCAAGTCAATGCGTGGCTCAGGTGCCCGATTTCACCTTGGTCCACAGACGCGTCACGATCCGCTGAACTTTCGGCGGATAGGCCGTGACGGTGTAGAGATTGTCCATCGTCGCCTGATCCGGGTAGATCGCCGGGTCGTCTAAAACTGCCGGGTCCAGATATTTCTGCGATTCCTTATTGCCGTTGGCGTAGTTCACATAGTTCGACGCGGCGGCAATGTTTTGCGGGTCCATCATGAAGTTGAGGAACTTCAGCGCACCTTCGGGATTGGGTGCATCTGCCGGGATTGCCATTTGGTCAAACCACATCAAAGCCCCCTCTTTGGGGATGTGGTAGGCGATATGGACGCCGTTATCAGCCTCATCCGCGCGGTCACGTGCCTGCAGAATGTCACCCGACCAACCGAAAGCAACGCAGATATCGCCGTTGGCCAGCGCGTTGATATATTCCGAGCTGTTGAACTTTTGAACATAGGGGCGGATGGCGGCCAGCACCGGCTCGGCCTTGGCGATCACGGCAGGGTCTTTGGAGTTCGGGTCTTCACCCAGATAGCGCAATGCCGCCGGGATCATTTCAGTCGGGGCATCCAGCATCATCACGCCGCATTTTTGCAGCTTTTCCATATTCTTGGGGTCAAACACCAGCGACAGGCTATCAACGGGCGCATCGTCGCCCATAACCTCTTTGACTTTGTCTATATTGACCCCGAGCCCAGTCGTGCCCCACATGTAGTTGACCGAATAGGCGTTGCCGGGATCATATTGTGCGGTGCGATCTTTGATCGTGTCCCAAAGGTATTTCGCATTGGGCAGCTTGGAATAGTCGAGCTTTTGGAACACGCCCGCCTGAATTTGACGTTCAATGAACGAGCCGGTGGGCACAACCACATCATAGCCCGAATTGCCCGACAGCAGCTTGGTTTCCAGCACCTCGTTGGAATCAAATACGTCATAGATCAGTTTGATGCCGGTCTCATCTTCGAATTTCTTGAGAAGCGACTCGTCGATGTAGTCGGACCAGTTATAGACGTGCACCTCTTCGGCGGCCGCCATCGTGCCGCACATCGCAAGAAGGGCGGCTGGTATAAGTGTTTTGAGCATCTTCATTCCCTGTTGGTTGTTCTTTACACAACAGCCTTGCGGTATTATTTGATCAAATCAAGCATCTTTCCACGTCAAGGGCCATTCTTGATCAATGGTGCCCCGATTTTTCAAGGGACAGGTGCGTTTTCGGGCAGTTGGCGAATACGAGGGTAGCAGGTGACAGGCAGCGAAACAGAAAAGCGACCTGCGCATCTGAACATCTATGACGCGTTGCGCAATATGATTCTTTGCGGCGATCTGGCACCCGGCCAGCCCGTCACGATTCAGGGCCTCGCCGAGATTTTGGGCGGCTCCACCACCCCCGTGCGCGAGGCGATCCGCCGACTGACATCGCAAGGGGCGTTGCATTTTCAGGGCAACCGGCGGGTCTCGGTTCCCGTGCTCACGCTGCCCCAGATTGATGAATTGAAATTCGCGCGCATGGCGCTAGAACCGGAACTGGCCCGCATGGCGTCGAAAAACGTCACACCAAGCTTGATTTCAGAGCTTTGCGACATTGACGCAGCCTTGGATTCAGCCATCGAACGTGGCGATGTGAAACGCTATCTGCAATCGAATTACCTCTTTCACATGACCCTCTATCGCGCGGCGCAATCTGACATCTTGCTCCCTGCCGTGGACAGTTTCTGGCTGCGCTCATCGCCCTCGCTTCGCGTGATTTGCGGCCGCTACGGCACCCAGCATCTGCCCGACAAACATCAGGAAACCATCGCGGCCTTGCGCGCGACCGATGACGCAGCAGTGGCGCGCGCAATCGCACAGGATATCGCACAAGGCATGGATAATATCCGCGCAGTTTTGCTTGATACCCAAGGCAAGACCGCCCCCGAAACGTCGAAGGTTTCTTGACCTCGCAAATTTGATCATATTATCTGGAAACAGACCGTCGCACCGCGAGTCGCTGCGATCCGCCTGCCCTTTCCCCTGTCAAAGGATGCTCCCATGTCGGAAAACCATCTGCCCACCGCCGAGCTGCAAGCGCTCGACGCAGCCCATCATTTGCATCCGTTCACCGATGGCGATGAACTCAACACCAAGGGCGCGCGCATCATCACGCGCGCGCATGGAGTGTATCTGACCGATAGCGACGGCATCGAAATCCTCGACGGGATGGCCGGGCTGTGGTGCGTCAATATCGGCTATGGGCGCGAGGAAATGGCCGAAGTGGCCGCGCGCCAGATGCGCCAATTGTCGTTTTACAACACCTTCTTCCAGACCAGCCACCCGCCGGCGATTCATCTGGCTGCCAAGCTGGCCGAGATCGTGCCGGGTGATCTGAACCATGTGTTCTTCAATGGTTCGGGCTCAGATTCCAACGACACGAACCTGCGCATGGTGCGGGTGTACTGGGCACTCAAGGGCAAGCCGGAAAAGACCTTCGTGATCTCGCGCTGGAATGGCTATCACGGCTCGACGATGGGCGCAGCCAGTCTTGGCGGCATGAAGGGGATGCACAAGCAAGGTGGCCTGCCGATCCCGGGCATCGCCCATATCAACCAGCCCGACTGGTGGTCTGAGGGCGGCGATATGAGCCCCGAAGAGTTCGGTCTGATGCGCGCCCGCGAGCTTGAGGAAAAGATTCTCGAAATCGGTGAGGATAAGGTCGCAGCCTTTATCGCCGAACCCGTGCAGGGCGCCGGAGGCGTAATCGTCCCCCCCGACAGCTACTGGCCCGAAATCCGCCGCATCCTTGATAAATACGGCATCCTCTTCATCGCCGATGAGGTGATCTGTGGCTTTGGACGCACCGGAAACTGGTTTGGCAGCCAGACCTTTGATCTGCGCCCCGATATCATGACGATCGCCAAGGGCCTGTCCTCGGGCTACCTCCCGATTGGCGGTTCGATGGTATCTGATGAGGTTGCCAGCGTGATCAATAGCGATGAGTTCGCGCATGGTTATACCTATTCCGCCCACCCGGTAGCCGCCGCAGTCGCACTGGAAAACCTACGCATTCTGGAAGATGAAAAGATCATCGATACGGTGCGCGCCGATACCGGCCCCTATTTGAAGTCGAAATGGGAAGCGCTGAGCAATCATCCAATGGTGGGCGAGGCCAAGATCGTGGGCATGATGGCCTCCATCGCGCTAACGCCGGATAAGGCGAGCCGCGCGAAATTTGCCGCCAAAGAAGGCACCGTTGGCTTGATCTGCCGCGAGCGCTGTTTTGCCAATAATCTGGTGATGCGCCATGTCGGAGATCGCATGATCATCTCGCCGCCGCTGGTGATTTCGCGCGGCGAAATTGACCTGCTGATCGAGCGCGCGCGCAAGGCGCTGGATGAGACCTATGAGAAGGTGCAGGCCCAGGGCATGTGGGAGGTCGCGCAGGCCTGAGCGTTGAACACCGTTTGAAACACACACCGCGCGCCCAGTTTGCGGCGCGCGGTTTTCTTATACCCTTAAGCGGCGATCAGCATCAGCAGCCCCAGCCCCAGCAGGACCAACAGCACCAGAGACAGCGTCACCGTCGCAATCACACGCGGCCCTGCCGCTGCCACTGCGCGCGCATCCACCCCCAGCCCCAATGCCGCCATCGCGATTACCGTAAAGATCGACGCGGCCTGCTCCATCGGCGCGAGTGCAATCTGCGGGATCGCCCCAAACGAGCGCAGCGCTATCATTGCCAAAAACCCCAGAATAAACAGCGGCGGCAAAAAGTGCTTCCGTGTTGAGGGTTGCGCCAGATCAGAAGTGTCGCGCACCCGGCGCCCCTCGGCCGGCAATCCCGCCGCAAGCAGTGACAGCACCACTGTGATCGGCCCCAACATCAAGACGCGCACCAGTTTCACCAATGTGCCGATCTGAATGGCCGTAGCTCCCATCGGCGCGGCTGCCGCCAGCACTTGAGGCACCGCATAGACCGTCAGCCCCGACAGAATGCCGTAGTGAAAGGCCGGCATACTCAGCACTTGGCCCAGAAACGGAAGCCCTAGCACGACCGCGACACCCAGCACGGCGGTGAATGCGATGGACGCGCTTACGTCATCGCTATCGGCTTCAATCACTGGCGCAACGGCGGCAATCGCCGAGTTGCCACAAATGCCGTTGCCACAGGCAATCAGCAGTGCCATGCGCGCCGGCAAACCCAGCGCGCGCCCCAGCAGGTAAGACCCCGGCACGACCAGCGCGACCACCGCCACAATCCCGACCAACAATTCCGGCCCGACCGCCAGCAAAGTCTGCGCGCTCACCGATGCGCCAAGCAGCACAATCGCGATCTCTAGTATTGTCTTGGCCGAAAACCGGATACCCGCGCTGAACTGCGCGCTGGGTGCCCAAAGCGTGCGCAGCGCCGCACCAAACAGGATCGCCAGCACGAGGGGCTCCAACCATTCTGCGCCAAACAACGCATGCTCTGCCCACCCGCCCAGAACCGCCAGCGCACCAACACCCGCGCTCAGCATGACACCGGGCGCAACGGTGCGCAGTTGGAGTTGTGGGTGGCGCAGCATTTGGGGCATGGAAATTTCGAGAGCCATCTCAGGTGTCCTTTTGTCGGCAGCGGTCTTGCGTGCTCTGGTTTAAATCGCGCCGTTGAACTCATTGTTCAAACAAAATGTTTTTGTTATTATGATCGAAATTTACGATTAATTAGGCCGACAATGACCCCTGAACAATTGCGCGTCTTCGTCACCGTGGCCGAGATGGAGCATATGACTCGCGCCGCGCAGGTCTTGAACATGACGCAATCGACGGCCTCGGCTGCGATTGCCGCGCTTGAAGCCCGCCACGAGGTCAAGCTGTTTGACCGGGTCGGGCGCGGTATTGCCTTGACCCAAGAAGGGCGCGCCTTTCTGCCCGAAGCGCGCGCGGTGCTGGCGCAGCTTGCCGAGGCAGAGGCCGCGCTGGCCGAGACCCGCGGTCTTGCGCGCGGCCATATCCGCATGATCGCAAGCCAGACGATTGCGGGCTACTGGTTGCCCCGCAATCTAGCGACGTTTCGTGCGCGCTTTCCGGGAATCACCTTCACGCTGGCGATCGGTAATAGCGAAGAAGCCGCTACACAATTGCGTGCGGGGCGCTACGATCTGGCCTTTGTCGAGGGAGAGATCGACGAGGCGCAACTCGTGCGCCGTCAGGTGGGTGCCGACCAGATGCGTCTTGTGTCTGCGCTCCCTGCCCCCGAGGAACCGGTGCGCCAAGCCAGCCTTGCGGCGCGACCTTGGGTGCTACGCGAAGCGGGCTCGGGCACGCGATCGAACGCGCAGGCCGCGATGGTGGGGCTCGGGGTGCCCATTGAAGCGGTCGAGGCCGCACTGGTCCTCCCCTCAAACGAGTCGGTGATGAGCGCCGTTGAGGCTGGCGCGGGGCTAACGATTTTGTCGGCCCATGTTATCGCGCGCTCGCTGGCTACTGGCGCGCTGCATGACTGGGGCGTGACACTGCCGCCGCGCGCTTTCTACGCGCTGCGCCATCGCGACCATCACATCAGCAGGGCGATGCGCGCCTTTCACGACCATCTGGAAAATCAAGACCTCTAGCGGTCAGCCCGACACCCCGGCCTGCGGGCCAGCTTCGGCATGGGCGCGCAATACACTCTCCAACTTCGCTTCGATTTCTGACGGATAGGCAGGCTTAGGGCAAACCGAGGCCTCGGGGTAGCGCGCCAGCAATTCCGCAGGATCGGCATGACCCGAATGAAACACCAGCGCCACGCCTGCATCCCGTAAGCGATCCGCCAGCTCATACACTTCGCCATCCGCAAGCATGACATCAAGAACCGCCGCGTCAGGCAGATCTTGAGCGATTTTTCTCATCGCTGCGCGCGTTGTGGCGCAGGGGCCAAGCACGCGCGCGCCCCAGTCCTCAATCATCATTTGAAGATCAAGGGCGACGACTGCCTCATCTTCGGCAACCAACACTTTGCAGCGTTTACCTTCGCCGCCGGTATCAATCTGACGTGCTACTTTCAAAACTGATCCTATCGTTTCG
>JAFGWK010000143.1 GCA_016937195.1 Paracoccaceae bacterium
CAGGGGGCAATGTCTGCCGACCTGAGAAACCCTGCCGCATTGGCCACGGTGTTCGGACAACCCGCGCCTGATCTGCCCAGCGGGCTGGGGCATAACACGATCACAGCCACAGGCGAAGTCACACTCGCCCCTGCAGGATCGCTGCATCTGCGCGGTGGTAAAATCACGCTGGATGGCAACGTGCTCAGCGGAGCGGCAGATGTGACCTTCCCCAAGAGCAAACCGACGATCAACGCACAGATTGAGACGGGCGCACTGGATTTGTCGGCGCTGACGGGCTCGCGAAGCGATGGAGACGGTGCCAAGACCTCTGACACCAAATCGACGGGCGGCTGGTCAACTACCCCCATAGACGCAAGCGCGCTGCATGCGGTGGATGCAAAGATCGCGCTAAGCGCCGCCTCCATTGACCTTGGCATCAGCAAACTAGGCCAGACCAACGCGCTGATTACGGTGGAAAACGGTCGCGCAGTGGCCGATCTGAGCCAAGTATCGGCCTATGACGGCAAAATCAGCGGGCAATTGGTGGCCAATGCGCGCGGCGGGCTGTCAGTGGCAGCCAATGTGGTGGCCAAAGGCGTGTCGATGGAGCCACTGCTGACAGATCTGGCCAATTACAAACGGCTGGATGCCAAAGCCGATCTCACGGTGAAATTACTGGCCTCGGGTAACTCTCAGGCGGCATTGGCGCAATCTCTATCGGGTTCGGGCAATGTCAGCCTTGGGAAGGGCGCGTTGCAGGGGCTGGATCTGGTAGGGATGCTGCGCACGCTGAACATGAACTATGTCGGCGAAGGGGCGAAGACGATTTTTGATAAGATCAGCGCCAGCTTCACCATTGATAAAGGCGTGCTAAGCAATGATGATCTCGCGCTCACCGCGCCGCTGCTAAACGCTGCGGGCAAGGGGCGCGTGGACATCGGCGCACAGACGCTGGATTACACGGTGACAGCAACCGCACTTAGCAAGGACGACGGCAGTGGTGGCGTGAAGGTGCCGTTGAACATTACCGGACCCTGGGCCAAGCCGAAATTCCGCGTCGATGTGAATTCAATTTCAAGCAATAAGATTGATGCCGCCAAGCAGAAGCTGGAAGACAAGGCCAAAACCGAGGTCTCCAAAAAGCTGGGGATCACGCTTGAGGACGGCCAAAAACCAGAAGACGCCGTGCGTCAAAAGCTGGAAGACGAAGCAAAGAAGGGCCTTTTGAAGCTCTTCAAATAACCGGGGCATGCGGCGCCCATGCATCGGATTTTACATAAAACTTATCCGGTTTGCATGGCACAGATTAACCGCTCGCTGACCAATTCATCCTAACCTGCCTCACGCAAGCCTTTTAGGTGTCGGGATGATTGAGGTGGGAAGATGGCGGTGAATGGGGGAACAGGGCACGCGCGCTTATCGCAGTTGCGTGCGTGGAATAAACGCAAGGCCGGACCGATTTTGTTGCGCCGCGACATGGTGATGTTTCTGCCCGCCGTCGCGCTGGCGGGGCTGTGGTTTAATCTTGAGGGCATGTTCCTGTTGGGGCTAACGGCGCTGCTGGTTGGCTGGATGACCCGACCGTTGCCGATCCCGCCCGAGGATAGCGAGCTGCCACGCGATGCCGCGACCGGCCTGCCGTTGCGCGATGAGGCGGTGGCAATCATGTCCGATTTTTTGGCCGAGGCAAAGGCCGCTGCGCGCGGAACCGCATGTATTGTCATCGGTTTTGACGAACCCGAGATGTTGTTACGCCAGATGCATCAGCACGAGTTCGACCAGTTTTTGCACCGCGTATCAGAGCGCATTTCAGGCGCGCTGCGCGAATCTGACAAAGTGGCGATGATGAATAGTACGCGCTTTGCCATCTTGTTGCGGCCCACGCCGCGCCCCGATCTCGAAAGCATGATTCAGCTCTCCGCTCGACTTCAAGCGACGGTCGAAACCCCGGTTTCTATTGGCGCACGCGCGATCCACGCAACCTGCCATGTCGGGTTTTGCCTGATAGGCCGCGCGCCTGCCCCCACGGGCGAGTCGCTACTATCCGCTGCCGAAGTTGCCGCCGACGAAGCAGAACGCAATGGCCCAAGCGCGATGCGCGGATACTCACGCGAGGTGCAAAAAACCGCGCAAGCACGCTCGGACTTAGGCGAACAAGCCGCCGAGGCGTTAGAATCGGGCCAGATCCGCCCTTTCTATCAGCCGCAGATTTCTACCGATACTGGCGACATTGTCGGTCTACAGGTAGTCCCGCGCTGGCTTCATCGCAAACGTGGTATCCTTGGCGAACGCGATGTGATGGCGGCGATCAGTGTAGGCGGCCTACAGCGTCGTTTTGCCGAGGTGATGCTGTTTCAAGCCTTTGGCGCCTTGCGTGACTTTGACACCCGCGGCGCCAATTACGGCACCGTTTCATTGCAGGTCTCGGGCGAAATGCTGCGCAACCCAAGACTGCTCGAACGCCTACAATGGGAGTTCGACCGTTTCGAAATCAGCCCAGAGCGCATCTGTCTGACGCTTCGCCAAGAGACAACCGAGCAACTTGATCAAGAGATCATTGCACATAACATGTCCCGAATTGCCAAGCTGGGGTGCCTCATCGAATTAGCGGGCTTTGGCAATGGTCCGGTTTCCGTCACCACGATCAAACGCACAGCCGCGCATCGTATGCGTATCCACCGCTCCTTCGTGACCAAGATTGATCATGACCCTGAACAACAGCGCGTCGTTGCCGCCATGATCTCTCTCTGCGAAGGGCTGGGGCTCCAGACATTGGCAGATGGGGCCACCACGATCGGCGAGCACGCGATGCTGGCGCAATTGGGTTGCGCTATCGTTCAAGGCGACTCAATCGCCGCGCCCATGCCGCTTGACGAGCTGGGCGAATGGGCGCAACGCCACCGCGCCAAATTGGCAGTGCCCCCCCGCATCGACAAGCGTCGCGACACGTAACACGGCACGCGCCCCATCGGATTGCTCATGTCGCTTTGCTGGCGTGGCGGGGTTTCAACGCTGAAAATACCCTATGATCGCTGCGAAACCTGCCTCGTTTCAAGATTTGACTGGGAAATGGCTTGACCTTTGCCTGCCCCTTCTGTTGAACCTCCCCAATCTTTGGGCAGGTTGGTGGATTTCGTCTACATGGACAATCAGAATAAGAACCTACTACTCACGTTGGTGCTTTCGGCGCTTGTGATCGCGGTCTGGACTTTCTTCTTTCCGCCCGAGCAAGCCCCCGTACCCCCTCAGGACCAGACGGTCTCTGATCAGGTAGCTGCCCCCGCGGCACCAGACCTTGCGCCCACGGCCTCCGCGCTGGACAGCCAGACGGTCGATACAGACATGACAGCCAAAACCACGCAGGCGAGCGTTCAAGACGCGCCGCGCATCAAAATTGACACGCCAGAAGTGGTCGGCTCGCTTTCCCTGCTCGGCGGACGCTTGGATAATCTGTCGCTCAAAAAATATAAAGAAACGCTGGACAAGGATTCACCCGATGTCCGCCTCCTGTCCCCGGTGGGCGGTGATGTCACGGATCCGAAGAAGCCCTATTACGTCGTTTACGGCTGGCTTCCGGCAGGCGGGATGCCCGCAAATCAGGTGCCCGGCCCCAACACTGTCTGGAGCCAAGTCGGCACTGGCGAATTGACCCCTTCGACCCCGATCACTCTGCAATGGGATAATGGCCATGGCCTTACGTTCCAGCGCGAAATTTCAGTCGATGACAAATATCTCTTCACCATCAAGCAATCCGTCCAAAACGCCACCAGCGCGCCGGTTAAGCTTGCTCCCTATGGCATCGTCGCGCGCCACGGCATCCCCGACGAGCGCAGGGTCTATGTGCTCCACGAGGGCGCGGTGCGCATGACCGATGGCAAGCTTGAAGAGATCAAATACAAGAAGATTACCAAGCTTGACCAACAGGGGGCCGAGGGCCAGGCCGAAATCCTGCACGCAGAAAAGACTGGTTGGACGGGTTTCACCGATAAGTATTGGCAGACCATTCTGGCACCCGTTTCCGGGCCGTTCACCTCGGTCGTGAAATATTCCGGTGAAAAATCCGACATCTATCAGGCCGAAACCCGCCTGCCAGTGATTGAGGTTGCTCCGGGGGCCAGCGGCACCGCGCAAACCCATCTGTTTGCCGGCGCCAAGGAATGGCAGACGCTGCGTGACTATCAAGACACCGTTCCGATCCAGAACTTCGTCGATTCGATTGACTGGGGCTGGTTCTACTTCCTGACCAAACCGATGTTCCGTTTGCTGCATTTCCTGCACAGCGCAATCGGCAACATGGGCTGGGCGATCATCGCGCTGACCTTCATCATCAAGCTGCTGGTCTTCCCGCTGGCGCGCAAATCCTACATTTCGATGGCCCGCATGAAAGAATTGCAGCCCGAGATGGAGAAGATGAAAGAGGCCGCTGGCGGCGACCGTCAGAAGATGCAGCAAGGCATGATGGAGCTGTATAAGAAGCATAAGGTGAACCCGGCTGCGGGCTGCCTGCCGCTGCTGATCCAGATCCCGATCTTCTTCTCGCTCTATAAGGTGATCTACAACACGATTGAGCTGTATCACGCGCCATGGCTTGGCTGGATTCATGACCTGTCCGCACCCGATCCCAGCTCGATCCTGAACCTGTTCGGCCTTCTGCCCTTTATGGCGCCGGACATCACCTCACCGTTGCACATCATTTCGCTGGGTATTCTGCCGATCCTGCTGGGTGTGTCGATGTGGTTCCAGCAAAAGCTGAACCCCGCGCCGACTGATGCCACACAGGCAATGATCTTTGCCTGGATGCCTTGGGTCTTCATGTTCATGCTGGGCAGCTTTGCCAGCGGGCTTGTGCTGTACTGGATCACGAACAACACGATCACCTTCCTGCAACAGTACACGATCATGTCGATGCACGGAAAACGACCTGATCTGTTTGGCAACATCAAGTCGGGCTTCAAACGCAAGAAGGCCGCGGCCGAGGAAAAATGACCGGCCATCTCAGCCATATCTATCGCCATCCGATCAAGTCGGTCGGGCTGGAAGAAATCGCAAGCGCGTCCCTCTCGCAGGGGCGCGCTCTGCCTTTGGATCGGGTGTGGGCAATTGCGCATACGCGGTCCAAAGTGTCAGGCGATGCTGAGGGGGTCGCGCAAAGCTGGGGCCAAAAGGCGAATTTCCTGACCGGAAGCGCCAGTGGCGCGCTTATGGCAATCACCGCGCGCACGCTGGAAAATGGGCGCATTTTGCTGCAACATCCTGAACTCTGGCATGTCGAGATTGATCCGACCCGCGCGGCAGATCACGCCAAGCTCTTCGAGTGGCTGCGTTCGATTTGGCCCGCCAATGCGCCCCAACCCACTGCGCTGCTGCGCGCGCCCGAAGATCAGCCGCTCAGCGATCAAAGCACGCCGTTGCTATCCCTGATCGGGCAGGCCTCGCTGAACGATCTCAGCGCAAAGCTGGGCCAGCCGCTTTCACGTGCGCGTTTTCGCGCTAATCTTTGGGTAGAAGGTTGGGAGCCTTTCGCGGAATTTGACCTGATCGGGCGTCAAATTCGTATGGGTGATGCGCTGCTAGAGGTACGCAAACGCATTGGCCGCTGCCGCGCCACCGATGCCAATCCCGAGACCGGCTTACGCGATATCGACATGCTGCCCGCGTTGAGCCAGCATTATAATCATACGGATCTCGGCGTGTTCTGCGCCGTGATTGAGGGCGGAGAGATTGCCCAGGGTGAACGAGTAGAGGTGATCTGATGGAGCTGCAATTTCCCTTGGCCGAAGAGCCCGATGATTTCACGCGTGAGGCAGGCCGCAAGATGTTCGCCTTTCCCGTCGAATTCCTCAAAGGCGTGGTCGCGATGTCGGGTTTGCCGCCCGCAGATCGCATCGAAGTGTGCTTTGCAGGGCGTTCGAATGTTGGAAAATCCAGCCTGATCAACGCGCTGACGAACCGGAAAAACTTGGCGCGCGCCTCCAACACCCCCGGCCGCACGCAAGAAATCAACTATTTCACCACGCAAGACGGCCCCTATCTGGTCGACTTGCCCGGTTATGGCTTTGCCCAAGCCCCGGTGGCTGTGGTCGCCAAATGGCAAGCGCTGCTGAAAAGCTACCTGTCAGGGCGCGCCACGTTGCGCCGTGCGTTTGTACTCATTGATACGCGTCACGGCGTGAAAGCGGTCGATGAAGAAATCATGACCCTGCTGGATCGCGCTGCGGTGCCGTTTCAGGTCGTAATGACCAAGGCGGATAAGGTCGGCGCAAGTGATCGTGAGAAAAACATTGCGCAAGTGCGCAAGGCTCTGGCAGGCCATCCCGCCGCCTATCCCGAAATCGTGCTAACATCATCGGAAAAAGGCGACGGGATTGAAACCCTCCGCGCAATTATCGCGGGCTTGCAATAGTATCGGACGAGCCAACCAAAGCGTCGGCAGTCGGGGGCAACGCCCCCTTATTCCGCCCAGCCCGAGATCGATTTCACATCGCAAAACTCTTCGATGCCCCAACGCCCGCCTTCACGCGCACGCCCCGAGGCCCCGACGCCACCAAACGGCGCACCCGCACCGCGATCTTGGCCATTCATCTCAACCATTCCCGAACGCAAAGCGCGTGCCAGACGGTTGCGGCGTGCGCCATCGCCGGATTGTACATAATTCGTCAAACCGTAGGGCGTAGCATTCGCCACTTCGATCGCCTGATCTTCCGAGTCGAACGGCATAATCGACAGAACGGGGCCAAAGATTTCCTCGTTCATGATCGTCATCGATGGATCGCAATCGGCAAAAACCGTGGGGCGCACATAAAACCCGCGATTTAGGTTTTCCGGGCGACCGGGACCGCCGGACACCAGCTTGGCCCCCTCGGCGATACCCGTCTCGATCAAACCTTGGATCTTCTCGAATTGCGACTTGTTCACCACGGGTCCGATATGCTTGCCCTCTTCGCGCGGGCTGGCAACCTTGGTCTCTTCCGCCGTTTTGCGCGCAATTTCGACTGCACGATCATAGGCAGAGCGTTCAACCAGCATCCGCGTCGGCGCATTGCAGCTTTGCCCCGAGTTCTGGAAGCAATGTCTTACGCCGCGCGCGACCGCATCGTCATCCGCATCGGCAAAGACGAGGTTGGCCCCTTTACCGCCCAATTCCAGCGTCACCCGCTTCAGCGTCTCGGCCGCCGCTTTGGAAATCGCGCGCCCCGCGCGGGTCGAACCGGTGAACGAAATCATCTCGATATCGGGATGGGTCGAAAGCTGCGAGCCCACGCCCATACCATCGCCATTCACAAGGTTGAAGACGCCCGGCGGCAAGCCCGCCTCATCCACAATTTCCGCAAAGAGTAGCGAGGAGAGCGGCGATTCCTCGGAGGGTTTCAGCACCATCGTGCAGCCCGCCAAAATCGCCGGAATCACCTTGAGCGTGACCTGGTTCATCGGCCAGTTCCACGGTGTGATCAGCCCAACAACGCCCACCGCCTCATAGGCGATCATCGCCCCCGGCGTGCCGTCGCCCAACGGGTGTACCCACGGGAATTCCTTCGCAGCCGCAATGAAATTAGCAATGTGATAGGCGCCCGCGCCCGTTTGATTTCTGCGTGCCAAATCAATCGGCGCGCCCATCTCAAGACTGATCGCCTGCGCCATCTCATCAGAGCGGCGCGCGTAAATTTCAGCGATGCGCTCAACTGCTGCGATACGCTCTGCCGGATCGGCGGCTTTCCAAGCAGGCAAAGCTACCTTGGCCGCATTCACGGCGGCGTCGGTATCGGCCTGATCGCCCAGTGAGATCACCGCGCATGGTTCTTCGCTGGCGGGGTCAATCACCTGATAGTCACGCGCCACCTTCGGGGCCACCCATTGCCCGTTGATATAGAATTCCTGTTTCTCGATCATCGCCGCCTCCTTGGCTGAATACGGGGCAAACCTGTCACTGCGCAGAGCCGAGGACAAGATGTCACGCGGCGCAACTTAAAAAGAGGCGTAAGTGTCTGGAAGGAAGCGGGCGAAAGATCTATATCCGGGGCTGACGACGAATTTTCACTGACAGGAGGGTGCCTCATGGGCCTGCGCATCAACGATATTGCTCCCGATTTCACCGCTGATTCCACCGCTGGCGAAATCAAGTTCCACGATTGGGTCGGTGACGGCTACGCGATCTTGTTTTCGCATCCCAAAGACTTCACTCCGGTCTGCACCACCGAATTCGGTGCGGTCGCCCAGCTCGCCTCTGAATTCGAAAAGCGCAACACCAAAGTGATGGGCGTCTCGGTCGACACCGTCGAAGAGCATGTGAAATGGAAAGCCGACATCGAGAAGGTCGCCGGTGCGCCCGCGAATTTCCCGATCATCGACGATACCTCGCTTAACGTCTCCAAGCTCTATGACATGCTCCCTGCCGAGGCCTATTTGCCCGACGGGCGCACGGCGGCAGACTCGGCTTCGGTGCGCACGACCTTTATCGTCGGCCCCGACAAGAAGATCCGCCTGATGATCATTTACCCGATGACCGTCGGTCGTAACTTTGCCGAGATCCTGCGCGCCCTTGATGCCGTGCAAGCCACCGACGGCCAGCCCTTGGCAACCCCCGCCAACTGGGTACCTGGTCAAGACGTGATCGTAGGGCTGTCGCTGTCCACCGAGGAAGCCAAGGCGAAATACGGCGACGTCGACGTGAAGCTACCCTACCTGCGCACTGTCAAGGTCTGAGGGCTGATCTGAGGAGGCCCGGGACCGTCTGCGGTTCCGGGCCCCATAATTCCTAGAGCTTGTGCTTGATCGCCACCCATACCGGGACACCGTGCGACCGCCCGCTAGGCCTTATCCTGACTTTCCATTTCATCACGCACTTCGGGCGCCAACCTCGCGCCGAAACCGCAGGCGAATAACTCTGCGCGTTGCAATTGATACATCGGCTGGCGATCTTTCTTGAGCATCGGGCAGCCAAGTTTTCCCAGCAAAATAAGTGGATGCGCGATAAGGAAATATTTTCCCATCCGCCCTTCATCAGCAAGCTCTAGAACCCTGTCGCGCCAGCGTTCGGGATCATCTATATCGGAAAGCGCGGAGCGCAACTTCCCCGTATTCGATGTATCGATCTGCATCTGATAGGGCACGATGCGCTTCAGATCAGCCAGATCGAGCGTCTTCAATGCAGCTACGACATCGGCAAAGATATGACGATAGCCGATCGAATGACCGAGCTTGCGAAACGCCTCGGTCATCCGCATCTCACAGCTCCGAATGACAAGGTTCTTGTTGCTCGAAACGAAAAGGCGTTTCCAGTAGCGCAGAAAATCGGGATGCCCGACGAGACGCTCTCCAAAGCAGAAGAAATAGGATTGCAGATGGGTTCGGTGCGGCTCATCGGGACGCTCATTAAGCACGAAGCCG
>JAFGWK010000144.1 GCA_016937195.1 Paracoccaceae bacterium
CGCGCGCCCAAGCCTCTAGCGCAAGCGCCTTGGTGCCCTCCATATCCGATTTGAACCCGCCCAGAAACACCACGCCGGGGCCAGTGCCGGGCGTGTAATTATAGGCGATGCGGCGGGCTTCGGGCGTGTCGAGATACTCGGTCATGGGGCGTCCTTTCAACGTCACGCCCAACCTAACCGCGGAGCGTGCAAGACTTAACGGGGCAGCGGCGGCGTTAGCGGGCCATCGCGTAGAATTCGGGGTTCGGCGGTATCGCAGCCATATTCACCAGCCGGTTGGAGAGTGCGAAGAAACTCGCAATCGCGCCTATATCCCAGATGTCATCATCGCTGAAACCGTGCGCGTGCAGTGCCGCGTAATCCTCTGCCTCTACCTCTTGCGCGCGCTGCGACACTTTCATCGCGAAATCGAGCATCGCGCGCTGGCGCGGCGTCAGCGGGGCCTTGCGATAATTCACCGCGACTTGATCGGCAATCAGCGGATCTTTCGCGCGAATCCGTAAAATCGCGCCATGGGCAATCACGCAATACTGGCATTCATTGGTCGCCGAGGTCGTCACCACGATCATCTCGCGTTCGGCAATGGTCAGATTGCCGGGGCGCTCCATCAGGGCATCGTGATAGGCGAAAAAGGCGCGGAATTCGTCGGGGCGATGGGCCAGTGCGAGAAAGATGTTGGGGATGAAACCCGCCTTGTCCTGCACCGCCTCAAGGCGGGTGCGGATATCCTCGGGCATCTCTGATAGCTTTGGCACTGGATGGCGGCTGATTTGATCTTGCATATGTCGTCCTCCCTAGATGCCGATGGTGGCGCTGGACGGGCTGGGACGCAAGGGGTCAGGCAGCCAATTCGACCCAGACGGGAACGTGATCAGAGGGTTTCTCGCGCCCGCGAATTTCCTTGTCGATGCCGGTATCGCGCAGCAGATCGGCGGCTTGCGGGCTCAGCAGTAGGTGATCAATGCGGATGCCATTGTTACGCGACCAAGCGCCTGCCTGATAATCCCAGAATGAATAGTCCCCCGGTGTTGGATTGCAGGTGCGAAACGCCTCGGTGAAGCCCATGTTCAGGATCGCGCGATAGGCAGCACGGCTTTGGGGCAGCGCCAAGGCATCCTTGCGCCATGCTTCGGGCTTTGCGGCGTCTTCATCTTGCGGGATGATGTTGTAATCGCCCGCCATCAGAAAGGGCTCTTCCAGCGCCAGCAGTTCTGCGGCGCGCGCGCGCATCCGCCCCATCCAGTCCAGCTTATAGCCGTATTTTCCCTCACGGATTGGCGCGCCCGTGTCGTCAAATTCCACAGGATTGCCATTGGGCAGATACAACCCGCATAGCCGCACCGCACGCTCGCCCACCACGGTCGCCTCGATCCAACGGGCCTGTTCGTCCGCGTCGTCGCCCGGCAGGCCGCGCGTGACATCTTCAAGCGGCAGCTTCGAGAGAATCGCGACCCCGTTAAAGCTTTTCTGGCCATGGGTTTCGACCTGATAGCCGAGATCCTCGAACAGCTCGCGCGGAAAGGCCTCATCGACCGATTTGATCTCTTGCAGCAAGGCGACATCGGGTTGCGCCTCGCGCAGCCAGTCGATCAGCGCGGGATGGCGCGCCTTGATGCCGTTGATGTTGAAGGTGGCGATTTTCATGGGCATCTCCGAGGCTACTTCGCGCTCAGGTGTAGCGCCTTGCGGGGGGGCAGGACAAGCGTGAGGACGCGGACGCAAAAGACGCCCCGGGCGAGGGCGTCTTGCTGGTGTATCGGGCGGCGATCAGGCGATGGTCAGATCCAGCGTGATCTCACAATTGAGGGCCTTCGAGACTGGGCATCCCACCTTGGCACCCTCTGCCGCCTTGCGGATCGCAGCCTCATCGCCTTTGCCCTGCACCGTGCAGGTGAGCGCAGATTTCTGGATCGCAAAGCCGTCGCCTTCCTTGTCCAGCGACACGATAGCCTTGGTGTCGATCACGACGTCGCTCGCTCCCACTTTCTCAAGCTCTAGCGACAGCGCCATCGAAAAGCACGCCGCATGGGCCGCGCCGATCAGCTCTTCGGGGTTAGAGCCGGGTTTGCCCTCAAAGCGGGTGTTGAACCCGTAGGGCTGGGCGTCAAGCGCGCCGCTTTGCGTCGAGATAGTGCCCTTGCCCTCTTTGATCGGGCCTTCCCAATGGGCGGATGCGTGTTTGTGAATCATGGCGGTCCCTCCTGTTTGTCGCGTTGCACTCGCTCAGGTAACGGGTGGCGCGGCATGAGGTTCCCAATTTAGGGCGCGCGCCCGACCAGACGCTCATATTCCTGAATGGCGAAACGGTCGGTCATGCCCGCGACATAATCCAGCACCACCCGCGCCAGCGCCTGTTTCGACTCGGGGCGGGTGCATTCGCCACCCGCTTGGCGCGCCAGCGCGACCTCGTCCAGCCATTCCTCGGGCAGCAATTCAGGCCGTTCCATAAACAACGGAAACAGCGCGTTGATCATCGCGGTGACACGTTTGCGTTCGACCACGACCGTGGGGGCGCGATACATGCGTTCGAACAAGAAGCCCTTGATCGCCTTCAGGTTTTGATAGAGCGGCTTGGAAAACCGGATGATCGGCCCGTCCATATGACGGATATCATCAGCGCTTTCTGGTCCCAGCGAGGTCAGTCGGTTTTGTGCTACGGCGATGACGTCTTCGACCATCACGCCAAAGACGCGGCGCAGGGCCTCGTGCTGACGGCGCGTGCGATCAAGATCGGGATACAGCGCGTCGACCTGCGCGAAACAGTCGCCAATCACCGGCAAGCCACACAGATCATCCTCATCAAACAGACCCGCGCGCAGCCCGTCATGCAGATCGTGGTGATTATAGGCCACGTCATCGGCCACGGCGGCCACCTGCGCCTCGGCGGAGGCATTGGTTTCCAGTTCCAGATCCCACTCTGCATCCACCTCGGCCAACGCATAGGGCAGATCGGCGCGCGAGGGATAGGAATGCGAGCCGCCAGTGTCGGAAATCGCCGGACCGTTATGCTTGGCGATGCCTTCCAGTGTCTCCCATGTCAGGTTCAGCCCGTCAAAATCGGCGTAGTGCTTTTCCAGCTTGGTCACGATACGGAGCGCCTGCGCGTTGTGGTCAAACCCGCCGTAAGGGGCCATCAGCTCGGCCAAAGCGTCCTCGCCCGTGTGACCGAACGGCGGATGGCCCAGATCATGTGCCAGCGCTACTGCCTCGGCCAGATCGGTGTTCAGCCCCAACACGCCCGCAATCGTGCGCGCGACCTGCGCGACCTCGATCGTGTGGGTCAGACGGGTGCGGTAATAATCGCCCTCATGTTCGACAAAGACCTGCGTTTTGTGCTTGAGGCGACGAAACGCCGAAGAATGGATGATCCGGTCGCGATCACGCTGAAAGGGCGAGCGGAACGTCGAAATCTTTTCCGGGTGAAGACGCCCGCGGGAATCCTCGGGCTGGCAAGCATAGGGTTTAAGCACAGCGATCCTCGTCTTGTCGCGTGGCGGTTGTCCCCCTATATCTCGGATAGCACCGAAATACAGGCCCTCACTGGCCAAGCGGAGGTTATCCGATGCAACTGCCCCCCAAAGTCACCCAGCGCGCCTTCGACCGACTGGCCGAAATCAACGCTGATCGCAGCGCGCCGCAAGCATTGCGTGTGGCCGTCGAGGGCGGGGGCTGCTCGGGGTTTCAATATGACATCAAGCTTGAAGAAGCCCCGGCAAGCGACGATATCGTACTGGAAGGGGCGGGGCAAAAAGTGCTGATTGATCCGGTCTCATTGCCCTTTCTGGAAAACGCGGTGATCGATTTCACCGAAGAGCTGATCGGCGCGCGCTTCGTCGTGGAAAACCCCAACGCCACCAG
>JAFGWK010000012.1 GCA_016937195.1 Paracoccaceae bacterium
CACGGGGGCGAGAAACGCCGTCAGCACCGCATTCATGCCCATCCCGATAGAGGCGAAGGCCCCCGCCGTTTCATGCACCTGAAAGGCGCGCGCCGTGCCGATGCCATGGGCCGCGACGCCCACCGCCAAGCCGCGTGCCCGCCAGTCGCGAAACCCCAGTACGTTCAGCATCGGCGTCACCAAAATCGCGCCGATCATGCCCGTGATGATCACCAGCGCGGCGGTCAAAGACGGCTCGCCGCCCAGTTGCTGAGAGATCCCGATGGCTACGGGGGCTGTCACCGATTTCGGCGCAAGCGACGCCAACAGAATCGGCCCTGCGCCCATCGCCTTGGCAATCGCCAAAACGCTGACAATCGCGGTGGTCGATCCCACGAGCAACCCCGCAGCAATCGGCAAAAGTGCGCGTTTGACTTTGGGCAGATTGGCATGCAGCGGAACGGCCAGACACACCGTCGCCGGCCCCAGCATGAAATGGACGAATTGCGCGCCTTCGAAATAGCGTTCGTAAGGCGTGTGGGTCATCAGCAGCACCGCCCCAAGGATGACTACGGCGATCATCACCGGATTGGCAAAGGGGCTACGCCGTGCTGCACGAAACAGGAAATCCCCTATCCAATAGGCGACTAGGGTGGCCCAAAGCCACAAGAGCGGCTCGGATGAGAGGTAAGACCACAGCTTAAACGGATCAGTCATCAGAGGCGCTCCCGATCAGTTTCGCCACGACTGCGAAGGCGGCAGCACCCGCAATGATCGCCGCCATCGTTGACACCACCAGCGCCAGCGCCAAGCCAAACCCGTGCGCTTGCAGCTCGCCGAGATGGGCTATGATCCCGACCCCGGCAGGCACAAACAGCAGCGACAGATGCGCGAGGATGAACTGCGCGACGGGGCGCACAATTTGCTGAATGCGCGTTGAAGTGCTGAGCGCAATGAGCAGAAAAATCATGCCCAGAACGGGGCCGGGCAGCGGCAGCATCAGCGCGCGCGAGAGGATCTCGCCGATCAGTTGGAACAGCAAGATCAGGGATAAAGCGGGGATCATTGAGGGCTCCTTGGTGGATAGCATGATGCTAGGGCACGGGGCGGCAAAGAAAAAGGGCCGTGCGAAACATGTCCGCACGGCCCTGCCTGCATGGCTTGGTCTTGATTATTCGGCAGGCACCGGCTGCGCCGCAACGCGTCCGAAATGGCGGCGGTTCAGATGCAGCACCAGCCAGATCGCCAGCCCTTGCGCCGCAAACGCGATCAGCGACAGCAGCCAGAACGCCAGCGAGAACTTGGTGACCAGACCCGATTGCACCAGCCCCGCATTGAGCCAGAACTGCGTCATTACGCCGAATGCCACCGCCGGGCAGACCAGCGCATAGGCGCCCGCCGAATTCTCGGCCCCGAACAGAAAGCGCTTGGCATAGCCGACGCGGCGCAGCATCTCTAGCCCGAGCAGCGCGAACAGGATCTGCACGGAATAGGTTTTGGTCAGGAACATCAGCACCTGAGCTGCGGTTGAATGATCCTCGAAATTCACATGCAGCCCGTGATTGACCCGCATCCCCAGAATACCCAGCACCGTCAAGATCGGGATGACGACCATGATCGTGGGCGCGGCCTCGGGGGCGGTGCCGTGGCTCATCATCGAATGAACCCCAAGAACCAGCGCCACAAGCCCTACCAGCAAGGCCGCCATCATGAAGAAGGTTGCCAGCATGATCGCGATCCCGGACGTCAGCGCGACATGCGACAGCGCCCCGGGCGCAGCCAGCCCGACGCCAACCATCGACAGCGCGAAAGCAGGTAGCATCTGCGCGAAAGATCCGTTCGCAGTCCAGTCAAAGCCGCCTTCGGTTTTGACCCGCCCAAGGAAGCTACCCACTTGCGCCAGTGCCAGAACCCCCGTCGCGGCAAAGGCGATAATGGCTAGCGGAAACAGGTATTCGACGACCGACCAGAGGCCGGGTACGAACACCATCCCAAGGATGAAGGCGACGTTGATCGTCATCGCTATGGTCAGCGGCATCGCCGTCACCTGCGTCTGCGCGTTCGAGGCGCTGAGCGCGCGATAGGCATCGGTTTTCTTGAAGCCCGAAAGCTGGCGCAGGTTCCAGATCAGCAGTCGGATGTTGTGATAGGCAAAGAACAAGATGCCCGCCATCGCCGCCACGATCATCGCCTTTTGCAGCAATGGACCGGATGCAAGCGCCGCCGAGATATCCTCAAAGACCGGCACGGATTGCCCCGGATGAGGCACCCAGAAATAGAGCCAGAGGAAAAACGTCACCGCTGTCCCGCCTGCGCCAAGCGAGGCAAGGAAATAGAGGGGCGAATAGTGATCCGCCGGGCGTGTCAAATGCGTCATGGGACGGCTCCGATAAATTCAGGTTCATGAATATGATGGTCACGCCCCCGTGAGATTCCTATGCGGCAGGGCGTCGCGGCGTGAGCGCGCGCGAAATCTCGCACAGTGCGCGTGGGGCGGCCGTTTCAGGGCGGGCTTGCGCAGGAAAATGCCAATATCTTGTGGATAAACGCAGCCGGGCCGCGATATGAGGGGCGTTTGAGTTGACTCACATGCGCTGTCTGCGGACACTTCCTAACGCATCATAGATTCGGAAAGGCAGGCATTTGCGCTTCTCACGGCTACGTCTCAACGGTTTCAAAAGCTTTGTGGACCCCACCGATCTGGTGATTCACGATGGGCTGACCGGGGTTGTTGGGCCCAATGGTTGCGGCAAATCCAACCTGCTAGAGGCGCTGCGCTGGGTGATGGGCGAACACCGTGCCTCGGCGATGCGTGGCGGCGGGATGGAGGATGTGATCTTCGCGGGCGCGTCTTCGCGTGGGGCGCGTAACTTTGCCGAAGTGTCGCTGCAAATCGACAATACCGAACGGCTCGCGCCCTCGGGGTTCAACGATAGCGACGGGCTGGAGATTATCCGGCGGATCACCCGCGATGCGGGCTCGGCTTATAAGGTGAACTCGAAAGATGTGCGCGCGCGCGATGTGCAGATGCTGTTCGCCGACGCCTCGACGGGCGCGCATAGCCCGGCACTGGTGCGCCAAGGCCAGATTTCCGAGTTGATCAACGCCAAGCCCAAGGCGCGGCGCCGCATTCTTGAGGAAGCGGCGGGGATTTCGGGCCTGTATCAGCGCCGCCACGAGGCCGAATTGAAGCTGAACGGGGCCGAGCAGAACCTGCTCCGCGTCGATGATGTGATTGAACAACTTGCAGCGCAACTGGCGCAGCTTGCCCGTCAGGCCCGCCAAGCCGCGCGCTATCGCACGATTGGCGACGATCTGCGTCGCGCTGAGGGGATGCTGTTGTATCGCCGCTGGCGTGAGGCCGACCTCGCGCGTGAGGCGGCGCAATCTGCGCTGCGTGAACAGATTACAAGCGCCGCGCAAGCCGAGCATATGTCGCGTGAGGCCGAAGCCGTTCGTGTCACGCGCGATGAGGCTTTGCCGCCCTTGCGCGAAGAGCAGACCGTCGCGGCTGCGATCTTGCAGCGTTTGGTAGTGGAACGCGACGCGCTGTCAGATCAGGAAGATCAGGCGCGCGCGCGGATCGCCACGTTGCAGGGTCGGATCGAGCAGTTGATGCGCGATATGGACCGCGAGGCGGGGCTCAATCGCGATGCGGGCGAGACGATTGAGCGGCTCGAATGGGAGCAGGGGCAAATCGCCAAGGCTTCTGAGGGACACGAGGACAAACTCGCGCGCGCGACCGATGATGCGCATGAGGCGGCCACGATCTTGCAAGATCGCGAGGCCCGGCTATCGGAGCTGACCGAAGACGTCGCCCGACTGGCCGCGCGCCACCAATCGGCGCAGCGGCTGGTCGCGGATAACCGCGCGACTGCCGAGAAATCTGAGGTTGCTGCGGAACAGGCGAAACAAGCTGCGCAGGCTGCAAAGGCAGCCTTGGCGCAATCGTCCAAGGAATTCACCGAAGCCGAGATGGGGCAAGCGCAGGCCCAAGCCGCCGCTGAGGCCGCCGAAGAGGCGATTGCGGCAGCGGATGAGGCGCGTGGCGACATTCAGGCGCGCGAAAGTGCGGCGCGCGCAGCCCGGTCCGAAGCTGAGGGCGAGGCCGGGGCGTTGCGCGCCGAGGTCGGGGCTTTGGCGCGGCTGGTCGAGCGTGAAAGCGCGGGCGGCACGCAATTGCTCGACCGCGTGCGCGTGGACAAGGGGTATGAGGCGGCGCTGGGCGCGGCGTTGGCCGATGATCTACGCGCCCCCGAGGTTTCGGGGGATGAGGCGACGGGCTGGCAGGTGTTGGCGGGCTATGATGATACGCAGGCGTTGCCCATCGGGGTCGAGCCGCTGGCGGATCATGTTGAGGTGCCCGACGTTCTGGCGCGCCGGATTTCTCAGATCGGCTTGGTAGCAGATTGGGATGAGGGAGCGCGCTTGCAGGAACAGCTGCGTCCCGGTCAGCGCTTGGTCTCGACAGAGGGTGATTTGTGGCGCTGGGACGGGTTCCGCGCTGGGGCAGAGGATGCGCCCACGGCGGCGGCGCTGCGCTTGCAACAGCTTAACCGGTTGGTGGAATTGAAACGCGACCTTGAGGAAATTTCGGCGCGTGCCGAAGGGGCGCGCCAAGCCCATGAGATGCTGACCGCGCATCTGGCCGAAGCGACCCGCGCCGATGCCGCAGCGCGTGATGCGCGGCGCGAGGCTGATCGCAAGCTGGCTGAGGCCGGGCGCGCCTTGTCGCGGGCGGAAAGCGATCGCTCTATTGCGGGGTCCAAATTGGAAAGCGCGCAGCTTGCTGTGACGCGTCACGAAGACGAGGCAAGCAATGCGCGTATGGCCCTGCGCGAGGCAGAAAATACTTTGAACGGTTTGCCGGATCTGGACGCCGCGCGCTCTGAGGTCGATGCAATCAAGATGACAGTCGAAGCCGCGCGCATGACGATGATGACCAAGCGCTCTGGTCATGATGAAATTCGCCGCGAGGGAGAGGCGCGCCTGAAGCGGCGTCAAGAGATCACTAAGGAAATCTCTGGGTGGCGGCATCGTCTAGAAACCGCTGAGAAACGTTCGGCGGAACTGGCCGCACGCAAGCTTGAGACCGAAGATGAGTTGGACGAGGCGGGTGCGATCCCCGAAATTTTGGCCGAGAAGCGGGCCGAACTGTCCGAGGCGATCATCACTGCAGAGGCGCGACAGGCAGACGCGACCGATAAGCTATCAGCAGCAGAAATTGCGCTGCGGGAGGCGCAATTTGGTGCGCGCGAGGCCGAGCGGCTGGCAGGCGAGGCGCGCGAATCCCGTGCCCGCGCCGAGGCCCGCGTCGATGCCGCGCGCGAGACGGTGAATGCCGCCGCTGACCGCATCAGCGAAGAATCGGAATGTACACCGCAGCAGCTGCTGGAAACGATTGAGGGTGACCCCGAAAAAATGCCCGATGTCGAGGCGCTGGAAACGCAAGTCAACAGCCTCAAACGGCAGCGCGAAGCGTTGGGGGCGGTGAACCTGCGCGCCGAAGAAGATGCGCGTGAAGTCGAGGCTGAACACGACGCGTTGGTCAAAGAAAAGTCCGATCTGGAAGAGGCGATCCGCAAGCTGCGTGCCGGGATTTCCGGTCTCAACCGTGAGGGGCGCGAACGGCTTTTGACCGCGTTCGAACAGGTTAACGAAAGCTTTACCACGCTGTTCACGCACCTTTTCGGCGGCGGCACGGCCAAACTGGAACTGGTGGAAAGCGACGATCCGCTAGAGGCCGGGCTTGAGATCATGTGTCAACCGCCGGGCAAGAAGCTGAGCACGCTGAGCCTGCTGTCGGGCGGTGAGCAGACCCTGACCGCGATGGCGCTGATTTTCGCGGTGTTTCTGGCCAATCCGGCGCCGATCTGCGTGCTGGATGAGGTCGACGCGCCGCTCGATGACGCCAATGTCACCCGGTTCTGCGATCTTCTTGATGAGATGACGCGACGCACCGATACGCGGTTCTTGATCATCACCCACCACGCGGTGACGATGGCGCGAATGGACCGGCTGTTTGGTGTGACGATGCAAGAACAAGGGGTTAGCCAGCTTGTCTCGGTCGATCTGAAAAAGGCCGAGGCGCTGGTCGCCTGATGCCGCGCGGCGGTCAGGTCACCACGCGCAACGTGATATTGATGCGCCCGCCTTTGGGCAGCAAGGTCGAGGTGCCCGGCGCGATCCGGTCAATCCCGTGATATCGTAGGCGCGCTTCGCCCCCCATCACCATCACATCGCCCGAGCGCAGCCAGACACTTTCGGTCTTGCCGCCGCGCGTTTCATTGCCGATCCGGAACAAACCATCATCGCCAAGGCTGATCGAGACCACAGGATGGGCGAAATCGGATTCGTCGCGATCTTGATGCAGGCCCATTTTCGCACCCTCAGAATAAAAATTGATCAGGCAACATTCGGGATCGCGCGCACTGCCCGAAACGGCCCTCCAGATCGCCAGAATCGCGGGTGGGATTTCGGGCCAAGGCGTGCCGTTGGGGTGGGTTTCGCTATAGCGATAGCCGCGCCGATCCGAGACCCATCCGAACCGCCCCGCCGAAGTCATGCGCACCGACATCGCCTTTCCATAAGGGGTCATCGGCGAGAATAGCGGTGCGGCAGTCACCACGCCGCGCAAGTCATCGCGCAGCGCCGCTTGTTCCGACGCACTGAGCCAGCCCGGATAATGCAGGAAACCGCGAATTGTCTGCGCGGTCGGTCGTTTTTCGGATTTCATTGTCATTTTCGTCAATTTCCCGCGGACTTCATGGGGGGACGGTTCTTGCAGCCCGAAATCGGCCTCCTTATATACGCAACGAAGCCGGACGCGGACCACCATCGTGTCTGGGCAGAACATTGAAACCTAAACCCAAGGGATAGGGGCCGGGTGCCTGATTGGACCCGCTCCCCACCATATCGCCAAGAGAGGGAATATCATGGCCAAAGTAATCGGCATCGACCTCGGGACCACCAATAGCTGCGTGGCTATCATGGACGGCGCGCAGCCCCGTGTGATCGAAAACTCCGAAGGGGCGCGCACGACGCCCTCGATCGTCGCCTATACCGACGATGAACGTCTGGTCGGCCAGCCGGCAAAACGTCAGGCTGTCACCAACCCGTCCAACACTGTTTTTGCCGTCAAGCGCCTGATCGGGCGTCGCACGACGGATGCTGAGGTCGAGAAGGATAAGAAACTCGTACCCTATGACATCGTCGATGGCGGTAATGGGGATGCATGGGTTGAAGTTCGGGGTGAGAAATACTCCCCCGCGCAGGTGTCCGCCGTGATCTTGCAGAAGATGAAAGAAACCGCCGAAAGCTATTTGGGCGAAGAAGTGACGCAAGCCGTCATCACCGTTCCGGCCTATTTCAACGACGCCCAGCGTCAGGCGACGAAAGACGCGGGCAAGATTGCCGGTCTTGAGGTGCTGCGCATCATCAACGAGCCGACTGCAGCTGCGCTGGCCTATGGTCTGGACAAGAAAGAAACGAAAACCATTGCGGTCTATGACCTTGGTGGCGGCACGTTCGACATCACGATCCTTGAGATCGACGATGGCCTGTTCGAAGTGAAATCGACCAATGGCGATACGTTCCTTGGTGGTGAAGATTTCGACATGCGGATCGTCAACTACCTTGCTGACGAGTTCAAGAAAGAGCACGGCGTCGATCTGACCAAAGACAAGATGGCGCTTCAGCGTCTGAAAGAAGCGGCTGAGAAAGCCAAGATTGAGCTGTCTTCGTCGAGCCAAACCGAGATCAACCAGCCCTTCATTTCGATGGGTAAGGATGGCACGCCGCTGCACATGGTCATGAAACTGACCCGCGCCAAGCTGGAAAGCCTTGTGGGTGATCTGATCAAGGCGTCGATGAAGCCCTGCGCCGCCGCGTTGAAAGACGCAGGCGTGAGCAAGGACGAAATTGACGAGATCGTTCTGGTCGGTGGTATGACCCGGATGCCGAAAGTCGTGGAAGAGGTCACCAAATTCTTCGGGAAAGAGCCCAATAAAGGCGTGAACCCCGATGAGGTTGTGGCAATGGGTGCGGCCATTCAGGCTGGCGTGTTGCAAGGTGACGTCAAAGACGTGGTGCTGCTCGACGTGACCCCGTTGTCGTTGGGTATTGAAACGCTGGGTGGCGTGTTCACCCGCCTGATCGACCGCAACACGACGATCCCGACGAAGAAAAGCCAGATTTTCTCGACCGCTGAAGATAACCAGAACGCGGTGACGATCCGCGTCTTCCAAGGTGAGCGTGAGATGGCGGCTGACAACAAGCTGTTGGGCATGTTCAATCTTGAAAACATCCCTCCGGCGCCGCGCGGTATGCCTCAGATCGAAGTGACTTTTGACATCAACGCCGATGGTATCGTCAGCGTGTCGGCCAAAGACAAAGGCACGGGCAAAGAGCAGAAGATCACGATCCAAGCTTCTGGCGGTCTGTCTGATGATGAGATCGACAAAATGGTCAAGGATGCCGAGGCAAACGCCGACGCCGACAAGACCCGTAAAGAGCTTGTCGAGACCCGCAACCAAGGCGAATCGCTGCTGCACTCGACGCGTAAATCGCTGGAAGAGCATGGCGATAAGGTTGATGCCTCGACGGTCGAAGTGATCGAACTGGCGGCCAACGCTTTGGAAGAAGCGCTCAAGACGGATGAAGTCGGCAAGATCAAAGGTGCGGTGCAGAACCTCACCGAGGCCGCGATGAAACTTGGCGAGGCTATCTACAAAGCCGAGCAAGAGAAATCCGGTGACGCCGGTGCGTCTCCTGAGGACGAGCCGCGCGATGTCGATGATGATATTGTCGATGCCGATTTCGAAGATATGGGCGACGACAAGCGCAAATAAGCGCGGATGAATGAGGTGAACGGGCTTGCCGCACGCTTGGCAGGCCCGTTTCCATGTTCTCCCAAAAGGGGTAGCCGATGGCAAAACGCGATTATTATGATGTTCTTGGGACGTCCAAGGGCGCCACGGCCGAGGAAATCAAGAAAGCCTATCGGGGCAAGGCCAAAGAGCTTCACCCTGATCGCAATAAAGATAATCCCGATGCCGAGGCCCAATTCAAAGAAGCAAACGAAGCTTACGACGTTCTGAAAGACCCTGAAAAGAAAGCTGCCTATGACCGCTTTGGTCATGCGGCCTTTGACGGTGGTATGGGTGGCGGTCGTCCCGGCTATGGCGGCGGTCCGGGACAAGGCGATTTCGCCTCTGCCTTCTCGGATGTGTTCGAAGATCTGTTTGGCGATTTTATGGGCGGTCGTCCTGGCGGCGGTGGCGGGCGGTCGCGCGCGCAACGTGGCTCGGATCTGCGCTATAATCTGCGGGTTTCCTTGGAAGAGGCGTTCGCAGGCACGCAAAAGACGATCACCGTGCCCAGCTCAGCCGCATGTACCTCGTGCAACGGCACGGGGGCTGAGGGCGGAGCAGAGCCGCAAACCTGCCCGACCTGTTCTGGTCTGGGCAAGGTACGCGCGCAAAACGGCTTTTTCACGGTCGAGCGCACCTGTCCGACTTGTGGTGGACAAGGTCAGGTCGTCAAGAATCCCTGCCGCAAATGTCATGGTGCAGGACGCGTCGAGGTCGAGCGTCAGTTGCAGGTGAACATTCCTCCGGGCGTGGAAACCGGCACCCGTATTCGCCATGCTGGCGAGGGTGAGGCCGGGCTGCGCGGTGGTCCCTCGGGCGATCTCTATATCTTCATCGAGGTCTCGCCGCATGCGTTGTTTGACCGCGACAATACCGATCTGCATTGCCGCGTTCCTGTCTCGATGGTGACGGCGGCCTTGGGTGGCGAGGTAGAGGTCCCTACGATCGACGGTGGCCGTAGCCGGGTGAAGATCCCGACCGGTAGCCAATCGGGCCGTCAGATGCGATTGCGCGGCAAAGGCATGCCAGCGCTGCGCGGTGGTGGCGTTGGTGATATGTTCATCGAATTGGCGGTGGAAACCCCGGTGAACCTGACCGCCCGACAAAAAGAAATCCTGCGCGAATTTCAGGAGATCGAGGCCGAAAACAACCCTGAAGGCGCGAGTTTCTTCAAGAAAGTCAAAAGCTTCTGGGAAGGCATGACACATTGATCAAGGCGCCTTCGGGCGCCTTTTTCACGATCTATTGAATCATGTTTTGTTCTCAAATTAACCTTTTGTTCACGCTGAGTCGGCCAATCTCATGGCATGAACCAGCACCCTTCCTCTTTCAACGAATCTGTCTTGCCGCTTTTCGCGGATCGTGATGATGCACGGGCGTTGGCTGGGGTCGTCGGGCGACAGCCTTCCTATCTGCGCGATCATCGCGAACGTCTGCGCACGCGCTTCATGCAAGGCGGTGCGCAACCCTTGCCAGATTATGAATTGTTGGAGCTTGTCCTGTTTCGCGCGATCCCGCGTCAGGATGTCAAACCGCTGGCCCATCGGTTGCTGCAAACCTTCGGCGATTTCGGGCGCGTCGTGTCGGCCTCGCCCGCCCGCTTGCGTGAGGTGACAGGCGTTGGTGAAGCAGTGATACAAGAATTCAAGATTGTTGAGGCTTCGGCGCAGCGTCTGGCGCGCTCTCGTGTGATCAATCGCCCCGTTCTCAGTTCGTGGCAGGCGCTGCTGGATTATTGTCACACCGCAATGGCGCATCGCGAGATAGAACAATTTCGCACGCTCTATCTCGACCGAAAGAACGTGCTGATTGCGGATCAGGAGCAGGCGCAAGGCACCATTGATCACGTGCCGGTCTACCCGCGTGAGGTCGTGAAATGTGCACTGGAACTCAATGCCTCAGCGCTCATTTTGGTGCATAATCATCCGTCAGGCGACCCGACTCCGTCCGAGGCGGATATCGCTATGACCCGTCAGATCGAGCAGGCCGCCACGGTGTTTGGAGTCGTGGTGCATGACCATTTGATCATCGGGAAAAGCACTGAGATTAGCCTACGCTCCGCTGGCTATTTCTGAGTTATCTCATGAGTGCGCGCATCTTGTAGATCGGATAGTGGAAAAACAACGAACTGACCCAGTGCTTCACAGCCTGGCATGTCGATTTCAACCGGGCTGGCCGGTTGATCCTTGCCCGCCATCACGCGCCGAACCGAGCCGGTGACGGTTTTCCCGCAATTTGCGAGGGTAACCTCGGTCTCGATTTGCATGCGCACGGGGCTGAGGGCGACTGGCGCAGTATAGACCTCAATCTCTGAGTCGTTTGGGCCTTTGTAGCGCATCATGTAGCCGCCTAAGGGCGTATCGGGGGTGCGCGGCGTGGCGGCGCTGATATGGCCGGAGCCGTCAAATCCGGCTCCTTTTTCATAGATGTTAAGATGCATACCGTACCCGCTTTGAGCAGAAAAAATCACGCGATCCAGCTTGCTTACCTCGGGCGTCGGGAGAGACGCGGACGCGACTGGCGCGCCTCTGGCGTTCACCGAGATATTGCTTTCGACCTGCATGGCAGGAAGCAGCCCTTGCCAGTTTCCGTCGGCATCAGAATGAGCGGCGATTTTCAAGCTACCATCTTGAATGTCCAAGGCCGCATTGCGCGCACAATCCGCGCTTAGAGCGACCGACACCGCGCCAGGTGGCACAAGACTAAGGTCAAGTGAGGCATCCTTGCAGGAGGTCGTCTTGGTTCGCGCGAATCCGCTTTCTTCAACGACAGGCATTTGCGGGATCATACCTACCCCGATGTCCTGCGCGATACGCTGCGTAGGTGGATTATATAAAACGGTCATTTTCGAAAGCTGAACGCGCGGTGTTTCGGCGGGAGTCGCGGGAATGCTCGGCATTGTATTGCCGGCGAAGATACGGGGCGTCACGACCGACGAATCCGGATTCACGCTTTGCATGACATGGCCAGTGGCTGCCGCCAGAAGGAAGGTCCCGGCGACCATCGTCACCTTTTGGAGTTTCCGCATGAGTCTCTCTCCAGCATTCTTGCTTGGAGTTGAAACTAACCATTGATCACGGCGAAGCTTGGGCGGGAATGGGGTAATGTTTCCTTATCAGGAACACAAA
>JAFGWK010000145.1 GCA_016937195.1 Paracoccaceae bacterium
AAGGTGAAAGACAGCTCATTGCCCGCGCCATCGTTCAGCAGCGCGGTGTTACCATGCATATCGGTCGCGGACACGGTGTAACTCATTGTGCCATTCGTTGCGCCTAGATCATTGGCACCGAGTGTCACCGACCAGCTCGCGCCATCAACCGTCGCGGGATAGTCGTGACCGTTCATGTGAACCACCACTTGCGAGCCAACCTCGACCGTGCCCGCGATGGTAAAGCCCGCAGCGGCCTCGGTCGCGTTGACGATATCATCGCCCGTAACCTGACCGACTTCGCTGAAATTGGTGACGGTCGTATCGTAGTTGATCGCGCCCGAAATCGGAGTGCTCAGGGTGTTGCCATAGGCATCTACGGCGTTGAGCGTATAATTCAGCGCGCCTTCGCCCGTCACATAGCTGGCAGGAATGTTCGCGCTCCAGCTTCCGTCGGCTGCGATGGTCGTGGGGATACTGGTTCCGTTTGCAAGAGTCAGGGTGACCGATTGTGCGCCCGGTTCGACGGTGCCAGTAACCGCCACACCGCTGGCTCCTTCTGCTCCGTTGACCACGTTATCCGCGATCTGGCTGTTGGGGGTGCCGGTGAAGAAGCTTAGGCCATTGAGTTCGGTATCATAGGTGACTGTGCCCGGCAGGCTGGTGGTGTTGCCATTGGGATCTGTTGCGCTGACGGTGTAGCTCGCGGTGCCTTCGCCGGTGAGGTAGCTGGCCGGAATCGTCGCGCTCCAGCTGCCATTGGTGACGGTACCGGGTACGGTTGCGCCATCTGCCAAAGTCACCACAACAGTCGAGCCCGCATCGACCGCCCCACCGATTGATACGCCAGCGGCCAGTTCCGTTGCATTCACCACCCCATCGGCGCCGCCCGGCGTCATGGTCTGAGTCAGCGCTATCTTGGTATCAACCACAAGGGTATCGGTGATCGTCGTGCTATTGCCGTGAATATCTGTTGCAACGACGGTCATTTCGGTAGTGTAGGTGCCGCCGGGAAGCTGGTCTTGCGGGAAGATCACCGCCCAGCTGCCATCCTCGCCCACGATGGTTTCTTGGGTCTGCCCTTGAACTTCGACAGAGATCGAGGCATGCGCCTCGCCCTGACCGATGATCGAGATGCCATCGGCATATTCTTCGAGATTTTCGACATCGCCAGTCGATTGCGCGCCCTCGGTGATTTCCACATCAGGGGGCGTCATGTCGATCAGGAAATCGGGGCCATCGAGATCATATTCGGTGCCATCAGGTGCCGTCACGATCACTTCAGAGCTGTAATCGCCATCAGCGGGCAGGGTGTCATCCTTGAACACGACCTCCCAGTTGCCGTCCTCGTCGATTTCGGTTTGCTCTGTCTGATTGCCAATTGTGACGTCGACGCTCGAACCCGGCTCGCCCGTACCCGAAACCACCGCTTCGGGGTTTTCGGTGTTGGTGGTGAGCGTGGAATCGTCGTTCGGATCATTCACCGTGGGAATAATCGGGCCAGAACCGCCACCATTGCCACCACTGCTACCACCGCCAATAACAGCCGCACCTGCTAGCCCTGCGGCTGCAACGCCAGCGGTGCCAGCACCGCCCAAACCGCCCAAAAGCGCGGGGGCAAAGGCCGCCATACCGGTCGTTTCATCTTCGACAACGGGGGCCAAAAGTTCGTCGCCATCCAGAAAAGCGAGACGATCATTCGGGCTCCACTTGTCGCCGCTGACTTCTGGTGAGCCATAGCCTGCAAACATCACGCCATCGCCCATGTCCTCAAGCGAGACCTGCGCAAGCTCGCCATCGGCGGAGATCATAAGGTGGTTCTCTTGACCTTCGCCCGGGGCAAAAAAATCTTGAAGCGCGATCACACGACCATCGGCCAGCTCGACCAGCAGGTCGTCGCCATCGCGGGTATATGTCAGGATGCTCGCGCGGCGCAGATTGAGCGAGATATCCTCACCCGTACCCATCTGCACAAAGGCCCCGCCACCGTCGCCCATGACTGAACCATACACCACGCCGCCCGCGTTACCGCGAACAGCAAAGTCCACTGACTTTACCATAATACCTACTCCGCCTCATGTATCGGCATGGTTGGATCTGCCGATTTCACTTCACCATTTGGTGATAATTTTTACTGCTACGGTGTAGATACATGATTTTAAACGCTAATGCTAGACAGTTCTCCCGCGTCAACCCCAAGTTGTTGCGCGACTCGCTAAATTGCCTCTTGACTTTGCCTTACGCGATGCATTTTGCAAAAATCGTTGCAAAAAGTGACGATCTCCGTCATTTCCAAGGGCCTTTACGGCCGTTTCCGGGGCCATCCAGACTGCTTGATGTCCAGGCTCACTTGGCGGGCCGCGTCGTGAGACCGGGCGTGCGGCGTAAACCATACAAAGCTTCTCGGCCCATAAGTCATATTCGGGCATGTAGGTGAAGCGGCGGAAAGCCCCGATCCGGATCGGCCTTGCAATGGACCAGCCGGTTTCCTCGAACACCTCGCGATGCAGCGCGGTGATTGCGCCTTCCCCGGGATCAATCCCGCCACCGGGAAGCTGGAATTCGGGCACGGGCGCGCTTTGATGGGTCAGCAATATCCGCCCGTCGCGCATCAGGATGCCATATGCACCGGGACGCAACGTATAGCGCTGCCCCGTTTTCACACTCTCGCCAAACCGTCGGATCATCAGTGCCCCCTTGGGTCTGCGGTTGCCCCGCCTATATAGGGGTTGTATGGCAGGCCGCGCGCCTTCCGAAAACCCCATTGAGCCCGCCAGGAGCACCATGTCGAAGCTTTCCCAAATCGCCTGGGACGATACCGTTCTGCCGTTCCAACTTGACCGCTCCGATATTCGGGGCCGGGTCGCGCGTCTTGATGGGGTGCTGGAAGAGGTGCTGTCGCAGCACGACTATCCGCGCATTGTTGAGATGCTGGTTGCCGAGGTGGCGTTGCTCACCGCGATGATCGGTCAGACAGTCAAACTGCGCTGGAAGCTGTCGATCCAAGTGCGCGGCAACGGCCCGATCCGTATTATTGCCACCGATTACTACGCTCCCACTGCGGATGGCGCACCGGCGCGCATTCGCGGCTGGGCGAGCTACGACGCCGAGGCGTTGGATCAAGCTGCTGATCCATTTAGCCAGATCGGTCAGGGATATTTCGCTATTTTGATCGATCAAGGGCAGGATACTACGCCCTATCAAGGGATCACACCTTTGGCCGGTGGTTCCCTGAGTGCCTGTGCCGAGGCCTATTTCGCGCAATCCGAGCAACTCGCCACCCGGTTCGAGCTGTCTTTCGGGCGCTCGATCTTGCCGGGGCAGGGCGAAAGCTGGCGCGCCGGGGGGGTGATGTTGCAGCATATGCCACCCGCATCGCCGCTGCATATCGCGCCTGAAGGATCGGGCGATGAGGGATTGCTGAACCCGGAGGATTTGCTGGACGGCGAAGAGGGCGAGAATTGGGTACGTGCGAATGTGCTGCTCGATACCGTCGAGGATATGGAGCTGATCGGCCCGACCGTGCAGCCCACCGATTTGCTGGTGCGGCTGTTTCACGAAGAACGCCCACGTGTCTTTGACCCGCAGCGCGTGGAATTCGGCTGCACTTGCTCAGCTGAACGCGTGCGGAATTCGCTCTCAATCTATTCGGCGCGTGATATCGCCACGATGACCACCGATGACGGGCTGGTCACCGCTGATTGCCAGTTCTGCGGCGCACATTATCAATTTGATCCCGAGACGCTGGGATTCGAGGCGGTGAAGGCGCCCGATGGCACGCCGCGCGAGGAAGATAATGACTGACCCGCTTGCCCCGGTTCTGGCTGCTTTGGGCCGCGCGGGGCGGCCGTCGTCAGATTATGACCTGAATCCTGAGACGATATTACCCGAGGGGCGAAAACTGCGCGCTGCGGGCGTGTTGGTGGCGTTTGATGCCTCTGGCCCAGAGCCACTTTTGTACCTGACCAAGCGCAGCTCGCATTTACGTCACCACCCCGGCCAGATCGCGTTTCCCGGCGGCAAGGTTGACCCGGATGACGATGGCCCGATTGGGGCGGCATTGCGTGAATCGTATGAGGAAATCGGTCTTGATCCTGCCAATGTCGAGGTTTTGGGCACGCTTGAGCCGCATGAAACCGTGACCTCTTTTCAGGTGACGCCTGTGCTGGCACGCATCAAAGCGCCTTTTACGCCGCGACCGGAGGCTGGCGAGGTCGCCGAGGTTTTCACCGTACCGCTCTCGCATATATCGGATCTTGCGAATTACCGCGTTGAATCGCGGCGTTGGCGCGGCGCGCGCCGCTATTATTTTGTCGCGCCCTACGGACCCTACTACATCTGGGGGGCAACCGCGCGTATGCTGCGGGCCTTGGCAGATGGGATGGCTGGATGAGACTGACGGGCGATTGGCTGCGTGCGAGACATGTGCAAGCGGTATTGGAGATGCTGGAAAATGCCGGACATCAGGCTTTTCTGGTGGGGGGCTGCGTTCGGAACGGGCTGATTAACACCCCCGTCAGCGATATTGATATCGCCACGGATGCGCGCCCCAGTCGCGTCATTGCGCTTGCGAAAGACGCAGGACTGAAACCGGTGCCGACCGGACTAGAGCATGGCACCATTACCGTCGTTTTCGATGGTCACCCGCATGAGGTCACCACCTTTCGCCGCGATGTCGAAACACACGGGCGCCATGCGACCGTTGCGTTCTCAGATGACGTGGCCGAAGACGCCGCGCGGCGCGATTTCACCATGAATGCCCTGTATGCGCGCGCGGATGGCGAGGTGCTTGATCCGTTGGGTAGCGGTATCGCTGATCTGAGCGCGCGCCATGTGCGTTTCGTGGGCGATGCGCAGGCGCGAATTCGCGAAGATTACCTGCGCATCCTGCGTTTTTTCAGATTTACGGCATGGTACGGGCGCGATCTTGACGCCGAGGGTTTGGCGGCCTGCGCTAAAAATTGTGCAGGAATAGAGGCGTTATCGCATGAGCGTATCGGTGCAGAGATGAAAAAACTGCTGGCCGCTCCTGATCCAGCGCCCGCAGTCGCCGCGATGTCGCAAGCTGGCATTCTAACAGCTGTGCTGCCCGGCGCTGATGCGCGCGCATTGGCTCCGTTGATCCACCTAGAGGACCGCCCCGCCGACCCCATTCGGCGTTTGGCGGTGTTGGGTGGCGAGGATGTAAGCGAACGACTACGCCTGTCAAATTCCGAGGCGCGTCGGTTGGGGCGGTTGCGCGATGCGATGGCTTCCCCCGAACGCCCAGAGGTTCTGGGGTACAAGTTGGGCAAAGAGGACGCGGCTGATGCGCTGCTGTTGCATCACGCCTTGATGGGGCAAGAGATGCCGAAAGATTGGCAACGCAGGCTCTATTCCGGCGCAAATCAGGTCTTTCCAGTGAAAGCGGCTGATCTTATGCCCGCGTTTCAGGGGCCAGAATTGGGTGCGCGGCTTCGGAATCTGGAAGCGCGCTGGATTGCCTCGGATTTTGCGCTGACGCGCGATGATTTGCTTGGCTAGGCGTGGGCGCGCTTTCCTCTGCTCGCGCGGGGGCTATATTCGAGGCGTGAAAGCGAGCCCGCATGTTTGATCCATTCCAAAAAGCCGACGGCCCACCTCCACAAAGCCTTGGCGCGTTTTTCCGCTGGTGCCTGAAAGGCGCAGGCACGTTGATTGTGATTTCGGGTGCCGCGTCAATTCTCGCCGGTGCGATGGAGGTTGTTTCGGCTTGGCTATTAGGGCGGGTGATTGACGCCGCACTCAGTAGCGCCCCGGACGCGGTCCTAGCGCAAAACATCGGGTTATTGGTGCTGTTTGTCAGCTTCTACCTGATCATCCGACCGATGGCCTTTGCACTCGCATCTGCAGCGACAAACCTGCTGATTTCGCCCAATATCTTGCCGCTGGTTCTGTCGCGTCTGCATCGCTGGACGATGGGGCAGTCGGTCACTTTCTTCGATAATGATTTCGCGGGTCGTATCGCGCAAAAGCAGATGCAAACCGCGCGCGCAGTGACCGATACCGTGTCTGAGGTGATCAATACTGCGCTGTTTGCGCTGGCCTCGATTCTCGGTTCGGTGCTGCTGCTGATCGGCATTGATCGCTGGGGCGCGGTGGCGCTAGTGGTCTGGACGATTGGCCTTGGGTTTCTGATCCGGGCCTTCTTGCCTCATATTCGTGGAAAATCGCGGGCGCGCGCTTCGGCGCGGGCAATGGTGACGGGGCAGGTTGTCGATACAATCACCAATATTAAGACGGTGAAGCTGTTCGCGCATGCCGAATATGAAGACCGCTCTGCCCTTGGTGCGATGGCGATTTTCCGCACGCGAACGACCCGTTTTGGGCAAGTTCAGAGCCTATATCGTACCGTTCAAATGGCCTATTCCGGGCTGCTTCCGGTCATCTTGGTGGGCGGTGCGATTTGGCTTTGGTCGCAAGGTCAGGCCAGCGCGGGCGATATCGCGACCTCCGGCGCGATTGCGATCCGGCTGGCGCAGATGTCGGGCTGGGTGTCGAACGCCTTGATGGGGCTTTGGACCAATATCGGTGAGGCAGAGGACGGGATGCATACGCTTGCGCGCCATCACGGACTGTCCGACGCTCCGGACGCGCGGGATCTGGGCACGGTCGCCGGGTCGATCCGCTTTGATCATGTAAGTTTCGCCTATGGGCGCGAAAAGGGCGGCGTCGAAGGGCTTGACCTGAACATTGCCGATGGTGAGCGTATTGGTATTGTCGGGGCCTCGGGCGCGGGGAAATCGACGCTCGTGGCGCTGCTGCTTCGCCTTTATGATGCCGAAACAGGGTCTGTTTTGATCGATGACACAGATATTCGCGATGTGACGCAAGAGAGCCTGCGCCGACAGATTGCGATGGTCACGCAAGAGACCGCGATGTTCAATCGCTCGGCGCGCGATAATATTCTTTACGGTCGCCCGGATGCCAGCGAGGACGAGCTGATCGCAGCGGCAAAGCAGGCCGAGGCGCATGAGTTCATCCTCGCGATGCAAGATCATGAAGGCAATCGCGGCTATGAGGCGAAGCTGGGCGAGCGCGGTGTCAAACTGTCAGGTGGCCAGCGTCAGCGAATCGCGCTTGCGCGGGCGTTTCTAAAGGATGCGCCGATCCTTGTGTTGGATGAGGCGACGTCGGCGCTTGATTCCGAAGTTGAGGCGTCAATCCAGTCGGCGTTGCATCGGGTGATGGCGGGTAAGACGGTGCTGGCCATTGCGCATCGCCTATCCACGATTGCCGAGATGGATCGGATCATCGTGCTGGAACAGGGGCGCATCGTCGAACAAGGCAGCCATGCCGATTTGCTGGCCGCTCGGGGGCTTTATGCCCGCTATTGGGCGCGTCAATCGGGCGGGTTTCTCAATTGCGATGAAGAGAACGCAGCGGCGCAATAGAGCAAAACAGGGTCTTTCCAGCGCCGCTTGCGCCCGCTAAGGCAAAGCCATGACATTGATGATCGAAAGACTCTCGCTCCATGCTGACGGCGTGGCTCACGGCCCCGAGGGGACCGTGCATGTTGCCATGGCACTGCCCGGCGAGGAGGTGACCGGCGTGATCGAGAATGGCCGCATCGCCGCGCCCAAGATCGTTACCCCCAGTGCGGATCGGGTGTCTGCCCCGTGTCCACATTATCGCGCGTGCGGGGGCTGTGTGATGCAGCACGCGTCAGAGCCGTTCACCGCGCGTTGGAAGGTTGATGTCGTGCGTCACGCGCTGGCGGCGCGCAATATTGAGGCCCCGGAAATCACCGTGTTGACCTCGCCTTTGCACTCGCGCAGGCGCGCGACGCTGGCGGGGCGGCGGACCAAGAAAGGCACATTGGTTGGCTTTCATGCGCGTGCGTCCGATACGCTGGTCGAAGTGCCTGGCTGTTTGATCTTGCGCCCGGAACTGATGGCAGCGCTCCCGATCCTGCACGAAGCCACGGCGATCGGGGCCTCGCGCAAGGGAGAAGTGGCGTTTTCTATAACTCTCTCGCACGGCGGAATCGATCTCGCTGCGAGTGGCGGAAAAGACTCTGATCCCGCCCAATTTGAGGCTTTGGCCGATCTGGCGCGCCGCCATGATGTGGCGCGATTGTCGTGGAATGGCGAGGTTGTCGCGGCGCGGCATCCGGCGACGCAGCGTTTTGGTGCGGCTCAAGTCGCCCCGCCGCCCGGCGCGTTTCTACAAGCGACCGAACATGGTGAGGCAGCGCTCGTTGGCTTCGTCCGCGAGGCACTGGTTGGCGCGTCAAAAGTCGCCGATCTTTTCGCGGGCTGCGGCACCTTCGCGCTGCCCTTGGCCGAACAGGCTGACGTGCATGCGGTCGAAAATGCGAGCGCCATGATCGAGGCGCTTGATCAGGGCTGGCGGCAGGCAAAGGGGTTGCATCGGGTGACGTCTGAAGTGCGCGACCTGTTTCGTCGCCCGCTTTTGCCCGATGAAATCAACGGCTACGATGGTGTTGTGATTGACCCGCCCCGCGCTGGGGCCGAGGCGCAGGTGGCGCAGATTTGCGCCTCGCGGGTCAAGCGGGTCGTGCATGTGTCGTGCAACCCCGTGACCTTCGCGCGCGAGTCAGCGGCTTTGATCGCGGCAGGCTTTACGCTTGAGAAAATCTTGGTCGTGGATCAGTTCCGGTTTTCCGCTCATGTCGAGGTCGCAGCCTGTTTCGGCCGCTAGATGTGGTACAAAAAATCGGCTATGACTGCACAAAATAAGCAGTTCCAGACAGGCAAATCATGAATCGCAGAACCCTTATGTTGGGCGCCAGCTCCCTTGCCGCTTTGACCGCCTGTGGCGATTCAAGCAAATTCATCTCTTATGGCGGCCCGCAGGTGACCCAAATTCAGGTCTTTAAGGGCGAGCGGATGATGTATCTGCTGCATGGCAACGAGGTTCTTGATAACTACAAGATCGCTTTGGGCGGTGATCCGATCGGTCCCAAGCAATTTGAGGGCGATGGAAAAACGCCTGAAGGGCTGTATTACATCAACCGCCGCAACCCGAATTCGGCCTATTATCTGTCGATCGGCATCAGCTATCCGAACCCGCAACAGGTTGCCTTTGCCGCCGAGCAGGGCAAAAAAGCGGGCGGCGATATCTTCCTGCACGGGCGTGATGGCAAGAACAAGGGCCGGGGACGCGACTGGACGGCGGGCTGCATCGCGGTGAAAGACAAAGAGATCCGCGAGATTTACGCGATGGTGCAAGACGGCACGCCGATATTCATCTTCCCCTAATACACAAAGGGCCCCGAGATGGGGCCCTTATTGACTCAGTTGCCGGTGACCATCGTCCACCAGATTTTCCCTGACGGTTCCTGATACCAAGAGAAGCCCATTTGCGTGGCCGCCGGGTTCAGGATCACATCGCGCGTGTCGGGAACATTCATCCAAGCCGATAGCGTTTCCATCTCGGTTTCATAGGTTTCCGAGATGTTTTCGCCCAACACAGTGCCGGTATAGCCCGCACGTTGCGCACGGCTGAGCGGCGAAGATCCGTCCGAACCCCAATGCCACGGCCGATTTTGCGCGGCCATATCTTTGGAATGTGCCAAGGCGGCGGTCGTTAGCGACGCGTTGAGTACCAAAGGTGCTGCGCCGCGCGCCGAGCGCAACGAGTTGATGGATTCAAGCACACGCTGCGGAATTACCTGCGCATCGCGTCCGGTAATGGAATATACCTTGGGCAGCGGCAGCCCATCTGGGCCAAGCTTGGGTTGTTGATCAACGGGATCGCAGGCCGCGAGGGCCAGAGTGGCGGATATCGCAAGGATTGTAGCGCGCAGCATTGTCTTGAGGCCCCCTAATAAACCTGCGTTTCCTTTACACGCTCACTGATGGGCGCGCAAACCCTCCTGTAACGCCAAAGGCACATCAATCACGGTATAATTTGCACCAAAGACTTGCCCGAGATATGTTAGCGAAGGTATTTCAAGTCAACGGTTCCGCCATATTCGGAGAGCAAGATGTCCAACGCGCGTACCAAATTTGATCGCCGCGCTTTTCTAGGTGCGGCTGCACTTGGCAGTGCGGGCTTGGCATTGCCGGCTTGGGCACAAACGCCTGACGCAGGCGCTGTGCAATACGAGACCAACGATTACACCAACCAACGGCGCAACATCTCGAGCTTTCAGGCGCGTCAGTGGCAGCCCTATTTCAGCTCGCTTCGCAACGGCGCGATCCTTGTCGATACCACCTCGCGCGATCTGCATTTCTGGTCAGCCGATCAATCGATCTATCGTCTTTATCCGACCTCCGTGCCGGTCTCTGAAGAACTGACGCGGCTTGGCCGGACCGAGGTGATCCGCAAGGTCGAAGGTCCGAGCTGGGCTCCTACGCCGTCGATGAAAAAACGCAACCCGGAATGGCCGTCTTATGTGCCTCCGGGGCCGGACAATCCACTGGGCACGCATGCGCTGTATCTGTCGTGGAAATACTACCGTATTCACGGCACGCATGACACGCGCAAGATCGGGCGCAAAAGTTCGAACGGGTGCATCGGGTTGTATAACGAGCACATCCAAGAGCTGTTCGGGCTGGCCAAGGTTGGCACTCAAGTGCTGCTGATCTGACGTGCACGCAAATTTGCGTCAGCATAAAGGGCCCCGCGTGGGCCCTTTCTAATGGGTCAGCGCAAGTGCTTGCGCGGTGATCCAAGCCAGCGCTGCATAGCGCCCTGTTTTTGCAATGAAAACCAGTGGGATGAAAAGCCAGAGGTTCATCCTTAAAACACCCGCGATCAGACAAACCAGATCGCCACCCGGTGCCCAGCTTAGCAGCAAAAGCGGCGCGCCCCAGCGATCCAGCCAGCGATGCCCCATCGCGAGCTGCTTCTGCGTGGCGGGAAACCATTTGCGATCTTTCCAATGGTTGATACCGCGCCCCAGAGCGTAGGTCACAAGCGCGCCCAGCGTATTGCCAATACTTGCCACCAAAACCATCTGCCATATCGAAGCGCTGCCCGCCGTTTGTAACGCGACGAACAGAATTTCCGATTGCATCGGGATTGGCGTTGCCGCCAGCATTGCCGAGACAAACAGGCTGATCAAAGAGGCGTTTTCAATCATGGGGCTCGGCTTATCGCAGTGAAAAGGGCGCGCGGGATGATCCGCACGCCCTTTGTAGGGTAAGGTTCATAGGAGCGCGATCAATTCTCGGGGTTGATCTCATCTTCACGCGGCTCGCGCGGCGGGCGTCCGATGACATCGCGCAACGCGTCCAGTTCGATGAAGTTGTCAGCCTGACGGCGCAGCTCATCGGCGATCATTGGCGGCTGACTGCGGATGGTCGAGACGACCGAAACGCGGCAGCCCTGCCGTTGCAGGCTTTCGACGAGCGGGCGGAAGTCGCCATCACCGGAGAATAGCACGATATGATCTAGGCGCGGCGCGAGTTCCATCGCATCCACGGCCAGTTCGATATCCATATTGCCTTTGACTTTCCGCCGCCCCATCGAATCGGTGTATTCCTTGGCGGCTTTGGTCACCATCGCGTAACCGTTATAGTTCAGCCAGTCGACAAGTGGGCGGATCGGAGAGTATTCTTCGTTCTCCAGCAGTGCTGTGTAATAGAAAGCGCGCAGCAATTTTCCGCGCCGTTCAAATTCTTGCCGTAGCAATTTATAATCAATATCGAAGCCCAGTGCCTTGGCTGCGGCATAGAGATTCGAGCCATCGATAAAAAGTGCGAGTCGTTCGTCCTTGTAAAACATGCAATCCTCTTGCTGCTTGGTCCGCCATGTCTTGTCGGATCGCGAAACGAATTTGGGTATAACGCTTGCGTAAAAGAACAGGGCCAACGAGATATGTCTACTGACATATGCAATACGCAAGAATTTTGGAGCCTGTCTAAATGGACATGTCGGTGATTTGTGCGCTTGGGGCGAACTTATCGAGCGAGCAAGGTGATCCGGTGGATGCCGTATCAAAAGCCCTTTGTGAATTGGCAAATAAGGGTTTTTCTTTGATCTCCGTCAGTCGTTTTTGGCGAACTCCCGCCTATCCATCTGGGTCTGGCCCCGACTACGTTAATGCGTGTTGCAAATTGCAAACATCGGCTGACCCAAAGGCAACACTGGACGCGTTTCATGACATTGAGGCGCAAAATGGCCGGGTGCGTGAGGCACGTTGGGCTGCGAGAACGCTTGATCTGGATCTGATTGCCTATGGCGATGCTGTTTTGCCTGATTTGCATGGGTTTATGCAGTGGCGGGATCTACCGTTGGGACAGCAGCAAAGTGCCGCGCCGACGGAGCTGATTTTGCCGCATCCGCGCCTTCAGGACCGCGCTTTCGTGCTGATTCCCTTGGCTGAGATCGCCCCGCTTTGGTGTCATCCTGTTTCTGGCCTAACCGTAGCACAGATGCTAGCCGCACTGCCGGAGGCGCAAAAAGCGGCGATTCACCCAGTTTGACAGGGTTTTGACGTGATTGCGCGCTTGTCATTGCGGGGCCAAGCGCATAAGTAAGGCCCTCGTTCGAAAGTCCTACTGGAGTTGCCCATGGCCCGCGTGACGGTTGAAGATTGCGTAGACAAAGTCCCGAATCGTTTCGAGTTGGTGATGCTCGCGTCTCATCGCGCACGCGAAGTTGCCGCTGGCTCTCCGATCACCGTCGAGCGTGACAACGATAAAAATCCCGTCGTTGCACTGCGTGAAATCGCCGAAGAAACGCAGTCGGCCGATGATTTGCGCGAGCGTTTGATCGAAAGCAACCAGACCCAGATCGAAGTTGATGAGCCCGAAGACGATTCGATGGCGCTGTTGATGGGTGGTGAAAGCCCTGATCGCGCGGTTGAAGATGACATGTCCGAAGAGCGCATGCTACGCGCCCTTATGGATGCGCAGGGCCGCGAGTAAGCAATAAGGGCGGAAACGGGCGCGCATGATCGACGTCGAAGACCTGATCGCGCTCGTTCGCAACTATAATCCGCAGACCGATGCAGATCTGATCCGGCGGGCCTATGCCTACGGGATGAAGATGCACGAGGGTCAGCTTCGCCATTCTGGCGAACCCTATTTTACCCATCCCGTCGCTGTCGCCGCTATTTTGACCGAACAACGGTTGGATGATGCGAGCATCGTCACAGCTTTACTGCACGACACGATCGAAGACACCGGTTCGACCTATACCGAGGTGACGGAGATGTTTGGCGAGGAAGTCGCCGATCTGGTCGATGGCGTCACCAAGCTGACCAATCTGCAATTGTCCAATGCCGCCTCAAAGCAGGCCGAGAATTTTCGCAAACTGTTCATGGCGATGTCCAAGGACTTGCGGGTGATTTTGGTCAAGCTGGCGGATCGGTTGCACAATATGCGCACGATCCGCTCGATGCGGGTAGAGAAGCAGGCGCAAAAAGCGCGCGAGACAATGGAAATCTATGCGCCGCTTGCCGGTCGTATGGGCATGCAGTGGATGCGCGAAGAGCTTGAGGATCTTGCCTTCAAGGTCATCAACCCCGAAGCGCGCACCTCGATCATCCGCCGATTTGTAAGCCTGCAAAAAGAAACTGGCGATGTGATTCCGAAAATCACAGCCGATATTCGCGCTCTGCTAGAAGATGAGGGAATTGATGCGGTGGTATTTGGCCGCGCCAAGCGCCCTTATTCGATCTGGCGCAAGATGGAAGAGAAGCAGCTTGCCTTCTCGCGTCTCTCTGACATTTACGGCTTTCGCGTCATTACCAATTCGGAGATGGATTGCTATCGCGTTTTGGGCTTGATCCATCACCGCTGGCGCGCCGTGCCGACCCGGTTCAAAGACTATATCAGCCAGCCCAAGACGAATGGTTATCGTTCAATCCACACGACGGTTTCGGGGCGCGATGGCAAGCGGGTCGAGGTACAAATTCGCACCCGCCAGATGCATGAGGTTGCCGAGGCCGGGGTTGCCGCGCATTGGTCTTACCGTGATGGCGAGCGGGCGAAAAACCCCTTTGCCGTCGATCCAGCGAAATGGTTGCTTTCGCTCAATGAACGCTTTTCGGAAGGCGAGGGCGATCACGACGAGTTCCTCGAGAACGTCAAGCTCGAGATGTATTCCGATCAGGTGTTCTGCTTTACCCCTAAAGGCGATGTGGTGAAGCTGCCCAAAGGCGCGACGCCGATTGATTTCGCCTATGCGATCCATACGCGGATCGGCAATAGCTGTGTTGGTGCTAAAATTGATGGCATCCGTGTTCCACTTTGGACACGGCTTAAGAATGGCCAATCGGTTGAGGTGATCATCGCCGCTGGTCAACGCCCGCAGATGACATGGCTTGATATTGTGGTTACTGGGCGGGCCAAGGGGGCGATCCGCAAATCCCTGCGCGAAGAAGATCGCGATCGCTTTATAAAACTAGGGTCCGAGCTCGCGCGTGTGGCGTTTGAACATGTCGGGCGCAAGGTCACGGATAAGGCGCTGCGTACGGCCGCCAAAACGCTGGGTCTGCCCGATGAGGCCGAACTGCTCGCGCGGATAGGCTCTGCTGAATTGGCGGCGTCCGAGGTCTTGGCGGCTCTTTACCCCGAACTGGCTGCGCGCCAGAACGAGAGCGAGATTGAACCGACCCGCGCGGTTCTGGGTCTCGGTGCCGATCAAAGTTTCAGCCGTGCAAATTGTTGCCAACCTTTGCCTGGAGAGCGGATCGTTGGCATCACCTATCGCGGGCAGGGCGTGGTCATTCACGCCATTGATTGCCCCGGGCTTGAAGAGTTTGAGGATCAGCCCGAACGTTGGGTCGATCTGCAATGGAAATCGGGGCGACACCCAGCGGCTTATACCGCGACGCTCAAGATCACGATCTCCAATGATGCGGGCGTGTTGGGCCATATTTGCACCCTGATTGGACAGCAGAAGGCAAACATTTCGGATTTGAAATTCATTGACCGAAAGCCTGATTTTTATTCGCTTCTGGTTGAAGTCGAACTGTGCGATGCCGAGCATATGCACCGGCTGCTCAATGCGCTTGAAGCGGAAAGCGATGTTGCACAAGTGCTGCGAATCCGCGAACTGTCACGCAAGCCGTAGCCGTTTTTGCGGTATGAGGGGGGAGAGGCGTGGTGTTCAGGCGACGCGAAAAGCGAAGTGTTCTGCAAAACCTGCGCGAGGCGGTTTGGCCGCGCTCGGGTTGGGGCCGTGCTTTTCAATATGTCAAACACCGTGTCAATCGCCTGCCTGATCGCCCCCACCGCATTGCGCGCGGCGTCTGGGCCGGGGTGTTGGTCTCGTTCACCCCATTCTTCGGGTTTCACTTTCTGTCCGCCGCAGCAGTCGCATGGATCATCCGCGGTAATATCTTGGCGGCGTTGCTGGCGACATTTTTTGGCAATCCGGTGAGCTTTCCCATCATTGCGGTGTTCGCGGTCAAGCTGGGTCATTTCATACTCGGGGATCGCTTTGATAGCGGCCACACCGAGGGTTTGCTGCGCACGTTTCAGGCGGCCAGCCACGACTTGCTGCACAATTTCTGGGCTATGTTCACGCCTGATCATGCTGAATGGGGCGGGCTGGAGCGGTTTTTCACCGATGTTTGGCTGCCCTATCTGGTGGGGGGGCTTGCGCCGGGGATCATCGCGGCGACGATTTGCTATTATGTTTCGCTGCCCATCATTACCGCCTATCAAAACCGCCGTCGTACTCGGCTGAAAGAACGGTTGGAAAAGATCCGTTCCAAGATCAAACGCGACGACAAAACTGGTGAGAAGAAGTCTCGCGACTAGGTGCTGCGGCGCGCGCTTATCTTCCCTTCGCGACGCCCGCTTCGCTCAGATGATAGCCGCGCCGTTGGGCGCGCCGTCGCGATGTTTCAGCCGCTGTCACCGCATCGCGCAGGTTGGAAAACCACCGCAAACATTGGCTGCCCGCGCGCCCATGTTGACCCCATTCGCGCAGCACTGTGTATTCCCCGAACAGATTGTCCGAGATCTCAACGCGGTAAAACCGCCCCGCATTGGGCGTGTGCAATATGAGGTTGAGCATGGCAGTGCCCCTACATCCCAGTTTCGTGAAGTGAATCAGAGACGCGCGGGTTTTGCCAGCGAAAAAGGGTTAACGAAAAGGGCCGCGCGGGGCGGCCCTTCCGGCATTAGTGCGTCGGCGTCCAAGGCTTGAGGGCCTCGATTTTCTCTTTGCGCCGCTCGTCGCCCGATTTCGACCAGTCGCCACCGAAAGCGGCCGATTCCCAGCTGCCATATTCGGGATTGGGGAACATGATCCAGGTTTTGCCCCAGTTGTCCTTGGTCTTGCCGTAAAATGCCGCGCGATCTGCGACCGAGCCTTTTGCGACATCGGTGAAGTCGCCCAGATTGTCGCCCATCAACAGCGCAACGCGGTAATCCTTAGCCACATAAGCGATACGGTTTTCCTTAGCCGAGCCCCAATCGGGTTGCTCTTTCTTGGTCAACACGGTGTCGACATTGCCGCCCATCGGAAAGCCGAGCTTTTCCATATTCGCCCGCGTGCCGGCTTCTTCATCCTTGGTACGGTTGGAAACGTAGAAAATCTTCACCCCCTTAGAGGCCGCATATTTCAGGAAATCGACCGCGCCGGGCATCGCTGTTGTAGTCTGGGAGTTGACGTAATCGGTCCATTCCTTAGAGCTGAAATTCGTGCCGCGCTGAATGAGCGACGCTTCATAATTGGCATTATCCAGTAGCGTTTCATCGAGATCGGCAATGATCGCGACGGGTTCGTCTTGATACTTCGCGCCCTCTTTGTCGGGGGTTGCCGTCCATGATTTGTCGGCGAGCGCCTGATCAAGGCGCAGTTTGGCCAGATCGAACAGCCCGCGTGTCACGGCCTTGTGCTCGACCGATTGCTGCATCCAAAGCGTCGCATTCAGCAGGTCGTTTTGCGGCACGGCCTGTGCGGCCTGCGCGAAACTGCCTGCCGTGCTTAGGCACAAACCGGCGGCACTGGCCGCAAGTAGGGTCTTCATGTTCATCTAACTCTCCCGGGTAGATCTATTTTGGCGCGTGTTGCGCAACGCGTCAAAAAGGCAATGCAGATGCAAAAACTGCAAGCGCGCGCGTGTCACCTTAGCGTGAGCTTAGCTCCAGCGGACTTCGCCCAAAAAGATATAGCCTGCGCCATAGATCGTCTTGATCAAACGGGGATTTTTCGGATCTTCCCCAAGCTTGGTGCGCAGCCGTGAGATCCGCACATCCATCGCGCGATCAAAGCTGTCGCCAGCCGCGCCGCCCAAGCTTTCCTGCATCTGCGCGCGGCTGATCAGGCGGTTCGGGCTTTCCAGAAACAGCCGCAGGACCTCGCCCTCGGCATGGCTGAACGATGTCTCTTGTCCGGTCTCATCGACCAGCATGTAGCGGTCGAAATGCGCCTTCCAGCCCGCGAAACTGGCGCTGTTGGCAGTGTTCGCAGCCCCTGACCGTCCTTTGCGCAGCCGTGCGCGAATGCGCGCTACGACCTCGGCGGGATCGAAGGGTTTGATGATGTAGTCATCTGCCCCCAACTCAAGGCCCGTCACGCGGTCCTGCACCTGCGCGCGCCCTGAGATGATGATGATCGCCGCCCCGGATTCCAGCGCCAAGCGATGCACCAGGGCCAGCCCGTCGCGATCGGGAAGGCCCAGATCGACAAGGCAGACATCGGGCGCGGTGCGTCGCAACGCGGCCTCAAACTCGGTTGCGCGCCCGAAACAGGTGGTGCGAAACCCCGCCTCTTGCAGCGCATCCGACAGCATCCGGCGAATTTCCGGTTCATCATCAAGGATCGCGACATGGGGTTGATCGGCGGGTTGATCGGCGGTCATTGTTCGGGTCCAGCTAAAAGCGCGGCAAGTTGTGCGGCGTCAAAGGGTTTCTGGATGACGGGGCAGGGCGCGGCAAGGCGCAGCTCATCCCCCGGTGGCAGTGACGTCATCAAGATCACCCGCATCTGATCGCCGATTGCCTGCGCAAGGTCCACCCCTGTGCGCGATCCGGCGAGTTGAATATCGGATAGCACAAGGTCGATATCGGGCAGCGCCATTAGGGCCAGCGCCTCGGTCACGTTGCGCGCCTCGATGACGGTGTGATCCATCGCGCGCAGCATCTCGCGGGTAGTGGAGCGAATATCCTCGTCATCCTCGACCAGTAACACCAGCAGCGGCTTTGCGGTCTCGGCGGCAGGGCGCAGTGGCAATCGCAGCGTAACGCACGCGCCCTCGGGCGTATTGCTCAGCCGCACCGTGCCGCCCGCCAGCTTGGTTTGGTCATAGACCATCGACAGGCCCAGCCCCGAGCCCTCGCTACCCTTCGTAGTGAAAAACGGATCGAGTGCATGGCTAAGCGCCGCTGGGGAAAACCCGCCCCCCTCATCGCTGACCGAAATCTCGATCCAAGTATCGCGCACCGGATGGGCCGCGATGCGGATGCATCCGCCGGTGTCGCGCATCGCGTCATTCGCGTTCAGGATCAGATTGAGAATACTGTCTTGCAACGGACCCGGATCAAGCAAAACGGGGCTTTCCAGCCCATCAATCGCGATCTCTAGGCTGACCGCTTCGCACAGTGTCGGCCCGGCCATGGCCGCCAGATCGTCAAACAGATCGGCAAGCACAACGGCTTGCGGGCGCAATTCACGCGGGCCGGAAATCGAGGCGAGGCGGTCGAGCAAAATGCCCCCGCGCCGCGCTGCGCCCAAGGTCGCGCGGATCGTGTCGTGGGCATTTTCAGGCAAGCCCTCCATCCGCTCTAGCCGCCCTTGCAGCCCTAAAATGATCGTCAGCAGATTGGCGAAATCATGCGCGAGCCCGGATGACAGTTTGGCGGCCAATTCGCGCTTGGCGGTCTGGGCAAGGGCTGCGCGCGCCTGTGCCTCATCGGTGACATCGGTGGACAGGATAAACACGCCTCCCGCCGGCCCACTGCCAATGCGATCGGGCGTCAGAGCGATGCGGATGCGCCGTCCCGATGGGTCATGGGTGATCTCGATCACGCTTGCCTCGCCGTTCAAGGCGCGGTCAAAGGCGGGGCGAATCTTGGCAAATGTGTCGGCCCCCAGCGCATCACTGGCCTTCTGCCCAACAACCTCGGAATGCGACCCGGGCATCACCGAAGACAGTTTGCGGTTGGAAAACGTATAGACGAAGTCGCGATCCATATGGGCGATATGCGCTGGCATCATCTCGGTCACTTGCCGGGTGCGGGCCTCGGTGATGGTGAGCTGACGCTTGGCTTCTTGCAGGGCGGCATTGGTCGCCCCCAAGGCGCGGTTGGCGGCACCTAATGCCTCGGCATGATCAAGCACCTGTTCGGACAGTTCCTCAGATCGGGCACGCAGCAAGGCCTCTTGGCGCTTGATCTCGGTGATGTCGGTATAGACGGTGATCCAGCCGCCTTGCGGTAGCGGGGCGCCTTCGACCGAAATTGTGCAGCCATTGGCGCGGGTGCGCTCCATGTAATGGGGGGCAAAGGCGCGCGCGGTTTCGACGCGGTCGCGCACGGCTGCCTCTATGTCATCCACCGGACCATATTCGCCCTGCTGCACCAGATAGCGCACGGTGTCCTCGAATGAGGCTCCGGGCTGCGTCAGCGGGTCGGGAAGGTTGAACATTTCCTTATATGGCGCGTTTGACACCGCCAGCCGCAGATCACTGTCAAAGATCGACAGCGCCTGAGCGATCAGGTTCAGCCCCGCCTGCGTCAGCCTGTCATGTGCACTTTCAGCCACCCGTTTCTCTCCCTTGGCGTGATCATGGCTAACACCCCGTTCAGCCCTACGCAAATTGCGTTTCTCGACGCCAAGTCCCGCTGTAAGAATTCGTTACAATCACGAAAACATCACGAAAACTTTGACAGCGAGCCTCGCCTTATGCCGAACTGGGCGCGGAGGATTCGCTTGGGGCGGAGAGGGACGCCGGTTAACCGGCGCGAGGGAGGATAATTTGGCTGAGGCAGTCACGAAGGGGCACGAGTCTGCCCAATCGATTCCTGCGCTTTTGGCGCGCAACGTCGCCCGTTTCGGGGGCTACCCCGCCTATCGCGAAAAGGAATTCGGGATTTGGCAAAGCTGGACATGGGCAGAGACCGCCGATGAAATCCGCGCTTTGGCGCTGGGCTTTCTTAGCCTTGGGGTCGAGCGTGGCGATCATATCGCGATTATCGGGCGCAATCGTCCGGCGCATTACTGGGCGATTGTCGCGGCGCAAATGTGCGGCGCTATACCGGTGTCATTATATCAGGACGCGGCCGCCGATGAGATGGCCTATGTCATGGAACATTGCGGCGCGCGTTTTGTCGTAGCGGGCGATCAGGAGCAGGTCGACAAGATCCTTGAGATCGGTGATCGCATTCAGGACATCACGCACGTTATGTATACCGACAAGCGCGGTATGCGGAAATATGACCATTCGCAGATGAACGCGCTTGAAGACGTCAAGGCCGAGGGCCGCGCGGGTCATGCCCGCTATGACGCAGAGCTGGATCGCCGCATCGCCGAGCTGGATTACGACACTACCTGCGTGATGTTGTATACCTCGGGCACGACGGGCAAGCCCAAGGGCGTGGTGCTATCAAACCGCAATATCATTGAGACGGCCAAGGCGAGTTCCGACTTCGATCATCTGAACCACAATGACGAGGTTCTGGCCTATCTGCCGCTCGCTTGGGTGGGCGATTTCATCTTTTCCATCGGGCAGGCCTATTGGACGGGCTTCACGGTGAACTGCCCGGAATCGCCTGAAACAATGATGACCGATCTGCGTGAGATCGGGCCGACCTATTTCTTCGCCCCGCCGCGGGTGTTCGAAAACCAGCTCACCACCGTGATGATCCGCATGGAGGATGCCGGGCGGATCAAGAAATGGCTGTTTGATCACTACATGGAGGTGGCGCGCAAGGTTGGTCCCGATATTCTGGATGGCAAGCCGGTCAGCTTTGGTAAGCGCCTATCCTACGCGCTGGGAAATCTGTTCGTTTATGGGCCACTCAAGAACACGCTGGGCTATTCGCGCATTCGCGTGGGCTATACGGCGGGTGAGGCAATTGGCCCCGAGATTTTCAGCTTTTACCGCTCGCTTGGGATCAATCTGAAGCAGCTTTATGGGCAGACCGAAGCGTCAGTGTTCATCACGCAGCAACCCGATGGCGAGGTGCGCGCCGATACCGTAGGTGTGCCAAGCCCCGGCGTCGAAGTGCGGATCGGTGAAAATGGTGAGGTCTATTATCGCAGCCCCGGCACCTTCGTAGCCTATTACAAGAACGCCGAAAGCACCGCCTCGACCAAGGACCCCGAAGGTTGGGTTGCGACGGGCGATGCTGGCTTCTTCGAACCCGACACCGGCCATTTGCGCATCATCGACCGCGCCAAGGACGTTGGCAAAATGGCCGACGGCCGGATGTTCGCGCCGAAATATGTCGAGAATAAACTCAAGTTCTACCCCGCGATCCTTGAATCCGTGGTGTTTGGCGCGGGGCGTGACCGCTGCACGGCCTTCATCAATATTGATCTTGCGGCAGTCGGCAACTGGGCCGAGCGCAACAACATTTCTTACGCCTCGTATCAGGAACTTGCCGGTCATCCGCGCGTCTATGAAATGATCCGAGAGCATATCGAAGAGGTGAACGAGAGCGTCGCGCAAGACCCGATTCTGTCGGGGTGTCAGATCCACCGCTTCTTGATCCTGCATAAGGAACTGGATGCCGATGATGGCGAATTGACCCGCACCCGCAAAGTGCGTCGCGCCGTCATTGCCGAAAAATTCGCTGACCTGATCGGCGCGCTCTATGACGGCAGCTCGGAAATCTACACCGAAACGGAAGTGACCTATGAGGACGGCCGCAAGGGCGCGATCAAGGCCACGCTGCGGATTGAGGATGCGAAAGTGGTGCCAGTCAAACCGATGGTGGAGGCCGCAGAATGAACGATATGAGCGACGTTTATATGACCGCGGATGGCCGCCAGATTGGTGGCGTTCTGATGGAGCTGAAAAACATCACGCTAAAATTTGGTGGTGTGACGGCGATCGAAGACATCTCGTTTGATATTCGTGACGGCGAGATTCGCGCGATTATCGGGCCGAACGGTGCGGGCAAATCCTCCATGCTGAACGTGATTTCGGGATTCTACATTCCTACCGAGGGCGAGGTTTGGTTCAAAGGCTACAAGCGCGGGCCGATGAAACCCTATGAAATCGCCCGCCTCGGCATTGCGCGCACCTTCCAGAATATCGCGCTGTTTGACGGGATGTCGGTGCTTGATAACATCATGACCGGACGTCTGACCAAGATGAAAAAGGGCCTTCTGGCACAAGCCGGTTGGTGGTGGACGGGCGCAGCCAAGGAAGAGCATGAGAACCGCGACAAGGTAGAGCGGATCATCGACTTTCTGGAGATTCAGAATATTCGGAAAACACCAGTTGGCCGCCTGCCCTATGGCTTGAAGAAGCGGGTCGAACTGGCCCGCGCATTGGCAGCCGAACCGAAGATCTTGCTGCTGGATGAGCCGATGGCCGGAATGAACGTTGAGGAAAAAGAGGACATGTGCCGCTTTATCCTTGATCTCAACGACGAATTTGGAACGACCATTGTGCTGATCGAACACGACATGGGCGTGGTCATGGATATTTCCGACCGCGTGGTCGTGATGGATTACGGCAAGAAGATTGGCGATGGCGCGCCTGATGAGGTGCGCAACAATCAGGCCGTGATCGACGCCTATCTGGGGGTGGCCCATGACTGATTTCTCACAAACACAACGCGGTTTAACCGGAGGGGCACATCATGCCTGATCAACTCGTCTACGCGATGGAAGTGACGCTGAACGGGCTGATGGCGGGGGTTCTGTATTCGCTCGTGGCGCTGGGCTTTGTGCTGATCTTCAAGGCCTCTGGTGTTTTCAACTACGCCCAAGGGGTGCTGGCGCTGTTCGCGGCGCTCACACTGGTTGGCATCCAGAACGGGCAGGTGCCCTTTGCGCATATGATCAATGCGATGACCGGCGGGCATCTGACTGATTTCGGCTGGCACGTCCCTGCGCTGATCGCCATTTTGCTTACCGGCGTCGTGATGGTGCTTCTGGCCATCGTGATCGAGAAGCTGGTGCTTAAACACCTCGTCAATCAGGCGCCGATCATTCTGTTCATGGCGACGATCGGCATGGCCTATTTCCTTGAAGGTTTTGGCGATGTGATGTGGGGGGCAGATATTAAGACGCTGGATGTCGGCCTGCCTCAAGGGATCAACGAAACCATCGAAGCCGTCACCGACCGCTGGTTCGGCTATGGCTTCTTTATCGACAATCTCGACATTGTTGCCACCTTGGTTGCGATTTTGTTGGTCACCGCGCTCACGCTGTTTTCGCAGTATTCCAAGCAGGGCCGTGCCCTGCGCGCTGTCGCCGATGATCACCAGGCTGCACTATCGGTGGGCATCTCGCTGCGCTTCATCTGGGTTTTGGTCTGGTCGATCGCGGGCTTTGTCGCGCTGGTTGCGGGTATCATCTGGGGCACCAAATCGGGGGTGCAGTTCTCGCTGAGCCTGATCGCGCTCAAGGCGCTACCGGTGTTGATGCTCGGGGGATTTACCTCGATTCCCGGCGCAATTGTGGGCGGTTTGATCATCGGCGTGGGTGAAAAGCTGTTCGAATTCTCAATCGGCCCGATGATCGGCGGCGCGACCGAAAACTGGTTCGCCTACGTGCTGGCACTCGTCTTCCTCGTCTTCCGTCCGCAAGGGCTGTTTGGCGAAAAGATCATCGAGAGGGTTTGAGGCATGTCACGGATTTGTGAAAATCTACTTGATCACGGCGCAGGGGTGCGACAAGCTGTCGCATATCGTAGCGTAAAGGCAGAGGAGGCCCGTCGTTGCGAGTGCGTAACGAGCAAAGGGAGGTCCATTGCCCATGAAAATCTGTGCGACTGTATTCACCATCGGATGGGGGGCAGCGCTTGCCTTCGGCTGGATCGCATTGGCGGCCCCGCCAGAAGAGGCAGCGCAAATGCAAACCATGAATATCGCGCTGGCTGCATTGGGTGGCGGGGCCGGTCTTTGGGCTTGGCTCCGGATTCGACGCGGCTGCTAACGGGAGAGATCGCCGTCTTCCCGCATAAGGGGAGAAACTGATGTTTTACCGCGAATCTGGTGATTTCAAGACGTCCTACAGTGAGGATAGTCAGACATTCCCGATCAAATTCGATCGGTTGCGCTATTATGCGGTGCTGGCTGTGGCCTTCGGGGTCATCCCGCTTTTCATCAACGATTATTGGGCCAACGCTGTAGCTGTACCCTTACTGATCTATACGATTGCCGCGATCGGGCTCAATATTCTCGTGGGCTACGCGGGGCAGGTCAGCCTTGGCACGGGCGGCTTTATGGCCGTGGGTGCCTATGCGGTTTACAAGCTGATGACCGCGTTTCCGGAAGTTTCGATCTTTATTCACGTCATTTTGGCGGGCCTTATCACGGCGGCTGTTGGCGTGGTGTTCGGCCTGCCCAGTCTACGCATCAAAGGGTTTTATCTGGCAGTCGCGACTCTGGCGGCGCAGTTCTTCCTCGTCTGGCTCTTTAACAAGGTGCCATGGTTCTACAACTACTCGGCCTCGGGCCAGATCAACGCGCCCGAGCGTACGATGTTTGGCGTGTTTGTGACGGGTGCGCAGACCTCGGCGATGGCGAAATACATGTTCTGCCTCGTGATGCTGACGCTGGTGGCACTGGTGGCGCGCAACCTGACGCGCGGCACGGTGGGGCGTAAATGGATGGCGATCCGCGACATGGATATCGCCGCCGAGATCATCGGGGTGAACCCGCTGACCACCAAACTCACCGCATTCGCCGTC
>JAFGWK010000146.1 GCA_016937195.1 Paracoccaceae bacterium
CGATTTCGCGGATGCGCTCGCCTCGGCCCAAGGCGAAGCGCAAACCGCCTTTGCCAACGCCGCCGTTTTGATCGAAAAATTCATCACCAGCCCGCGCCATATCGAGGTGCAGGTCTTTGGCGATGGCCAGCGCGCGGTGCATTTGTTTGAACGCGATTGCTCGTTGCAGCGCCGCCATCAAAAGGTCATCGAAGAGGCCCCCGCACCCGGCATGACGCCCGAGATGCGCGAAGCGATGGGCCAAGCGGCCACCCGCGCGGCCGAGGCGATTGGCTATTCCGGCGCGGGCACGGTCGAATTCATCGTCGATGGCTCGGACGGGCTGCGCCCGGATCGGTTCTGGTTCATGGAGATGAACACGCGCCTGCAGGTCGAGCATCCCGTGACCGAGGCGATCACCGGTGTTGATCTGGTGGAATGGCAGCTGCGCGTCGCAAGCGGCGAGCCGTTGCCCGCGACGCAAGATCAACTCGCCATCACCGGCCACGCGTTTGAGGCGCGCCTTTACGCCGAGGACGTGCCCGCAGGTTTCCTGCCCGCCACCGGTACGCTCAGCCATCTGCAATTCGCCCCCGATTGCCGCGCCGATACCGGCGTGCGAGCGGGCGATGTGATCAGCCCGTGGTATGACCCGATGATCGCCAAGATCATCACTCACGGCCCGACCCGCGCCATCGCGCTGGGTCAACTGGCCCGTGCGCTGGAACAGACGCAGGTGGCGGGAACGGTGACGAACCTTGCCTTCCTTGCGCGTCTCGCGCGTCACGAAGGATTCGCGCGCGGTGATGTCGATACCGGTCTGATCGGGCGCGAGATCGACAGCTTGGCCGCAGCTCCGACGGTGCCGGCTGCCGCACAGGCCTTGGCTGTGATTGCGGCTGCCGGTCTTTGGCAGGGGGATGCCAGCGGGTTTACGTTATGGGGCCCGTTGCGTCGCCCTGTGCCGTTTGATCTGCCTGCCACAATCTGCGTGTACGGTCCGGGCCATATTGGCGTAGAGATCGACGGGGTGACGCAGGATTGCGTCTTGGCACAGGATGGCTGGCGCGTAGATGGCGCAAAAACGGGGGCTGCGATGCACAGTGATCGCGCCTCTGTGACGATCTTTATGGCGGGCGCGCATCGCTTTGTCCTTCCCGACCCGCTGGAGCGCGGATCAAGCGCAGAGGCCTCGGACCTGACGCTGGCGCCGATGCCGGGGCTGGTAAAATCGGTCTTCGTCACACAAGGTCAGAAGGTTGCGGCGGGAGATCGTCTGACAATCATGGAGGCGATGAAGATGGAGCACACAATGCTGGCCGCGCGCGATGGCATGATCGCTGAGGTGCTCGTGGTCGAGGGGGCGCAGGTCGAGGCCGGGGCCGCCCTAATCCGCTTGGAGGAAGAAGAATGATTACGCTCCATCACGTCCCCGGCTCGCGCTCGATGCGGGTGCTGTGGTTGCTTGAGGAACTGGGGTTGGCGTTCACCTTGCGCAACTGGTCGCTGACCGATGGCGGATTGCGCAGCCCCGAGTTTCGCGCGCTCTCGCCAGCCGGGCGGGTGCCCGCGCTTGAAATCGACAATCGCGCGATTTTTGAAAGCGGCGCGATTGTGGAATACCTGTGCGAAACCCATCCCGATGCGGGGCTTGCGCCCGCCGTGGGCGCGCCGGAACGCGCGGCGTTTCTGGAATGGGTGCATTTTGCCGAGACCCAAGCCAATATCGTGCAAAACCTGAATATTCAGCATATCTTCCTGCGCCCCGAAAGCGCGCGCTCATTGCCCTTGATGAAGCTTGACACCAAACGGCTGGCGGTCACGATGCAGGCGCTGGAGGCGCAACTTGATGGGCGCGAGTGGCTGATCGGGACTTTCAGCGCCGCCGATTGCATGCTGGGATTCAATATCGATGCGGTGTTCCGGTTCGTGCGCGCCGAAGGGTTCCCCAATATCACCGCCTATCGTGAACGCATCCGTTCTCGCTCTGCCTATCAGGCTGCGCTGAAACAGGGGGGCGGCGATTCAATCTACGCCCAAGATTTCTACGAGCTGCCCGATGCGTAAGATGGTCGAGATTTTCGAAATGGCCCCACGCGATGGCTTGCAAAACGAGCAGCGCGCGATTGCGTTGGCCGACAAAATCGCACTGGTGGATTGCCTGAGCCGCGCGGGATTCTCGCGCATTGAGGTGGGCAGTTTCGTTTCACCCAAATGGGTGCCGCAAATGGCCGATAGCGCGCAGGTCTTTGCCGGGATCACCCGTGCGCCCGGTGTCTCCTACGCTGCACTGACACCCAATCTGCGCGGCTATGAGGGCGCGAAAGCGGCGGGGGCTGATGAGGTGGCGGTGTTCGCTTCGGCCTCTGAAGGGTTTTCACGCGCGAACCTGAATTGTTCGATTCGGGAAAGCCTTGAGCGGTTCGCCCCGGTCATGGAGGCAGCAAAAGTCGATAATGTGAAAGTGCGTGGCTATGTGTCGGTGGTGACGGATTGCCCGTTTGATGGGCCAACGCCACCCCAGAATGTCGCACGCGTCACGGCTGCTTTACGCGATATGGGCTGTTACGAGATCAGCCTTGGCGACACAATCGGGCAGGGCCGCCCCGAAAGCGTCACGGCGATGCTGAAGGCGGTCTTGAATGAACTCCCAGCCGAGAAACTGGCCGGGCATTACCACGACACGGCGGGGCGTGCGCTGGACAATATCGAGGCTTCGCTGGCGCTGGGTTTGCGGGTGTTTGATGCGGCGGTGGGGGGCTTGGGTGGCTGTCCTTACGCGCCGGGGGCGGCGGGCAATGTTGCAACAGAGGCCGTAGCGACGCGTCTGGCGCAGCTTGGCTATGATACGGGGCTGGATATGGACGTGCTTGCGCAGGCCGCCGACATGGCGCGCGCGATGAAAGGGCAGGGCGATGTTTGAGACGATCACGGTTGAGACGGATACACGCGGCGTCGCCCGCCTGACTTTGGCGCGCGAAGAGAAACACAATGCGCTGTCCGAGCAGATGATGCGCGAAATCACGACAGCCATTCAATCGCTTGGCGCCGACGATGGCGTGCGCGTTGTGATCCTCGCCGCCAAGGGGCGCAGCTTTTGCGCAGGGGGCGATCTGAAATGGATGCAGGCGCAGATCAGCGCCAGTGCCGAGCAGCGCGCAGCAGGCGCGCGGGTGCTGGCGGGGATGCTGAATGCGCTTAATACCTGCCCGAAACCCGTGATTGGCGCGGTGCAAGGCAACGCTTTTGGCGGCGGCATCGGCATGATGTCGGTCTGTGATGTGGCCGTTGGCGTGCGGGGTGCGCGATTTGGGCTGACCGAAACGCGGCTGGGGCTGACACCTGCGACGATCTCACCCTATGTCGTGGCTCGGATGGGAGAGGCCAAGGCGCGCCGCGTATTCATGTCTGCGCGCTTGTTTGAGGCGGAGGAGGCACGCGACTTGGGGCTATTGGCGCGGGTTGTGGCTCCCGACGATTTGGAGACCGCAGTTCAGGCAGAGGTCGCGCCCTATATGGCCTGCGCGCCCGGCGCTGTGGCCGATGCCAAAGCCTTGCTGCGCAGTCTTGGTCCGCGCATTGATGAGGGCGTCATCGAGGGCACGATCACCGCGCTTGTTACGCGTTGGGAAAGCGCTGAGTCGGGCGAAGGAATCAGCGCCTTCTTCGAAAAGCGCGATCCGATCTGGAAATCGTGACCCCGCGCCTATCCGAGGTCTCCGTAAGTCCTAGTAAATAAAAATAAAATCCAAGGGTGTAAGGGGTATGACGCTACTCTGATCCGCCCGTATGCCGAGAAGCTACGCAGTGCAGGATTGCGTGCGGGACGGTGTGCGAAGGTATACTAAATCGCAATTTCAGGGGCTTGCGGGGCAGAATCCCGGTCCCGGTCGGTTGACCCTGCTCAGGCACGGGGCTATTGCTCAGCCTAGCCGGAACCTGCGCGACATCAGGTCGCGTCGAAAGGGAGCCATGCCCATGTCCATGCCCATGAATGACATCCTGAGCGAATATCTTCCCATCCTCATTTTCCTCGCCATGGCGACCGTGCTTGGGCTTGTGCTGCTTGCCGCCGCCGCCGTGATCGCAGTGCGCAACCCCGATCCCGAGAAAGTCTCGGCCTATGAATGCGGGTTCAACGCCTTTGACGATGCGCGGATGAAATTTGACGTTCGCTTTTACCTTGTGTCGATCCTGTTCATCATTTTCGACCTTGAAGTCGCGTTTCTGTTTCCCTGGGCGGTTGCTTTCGGGCAGATTTCGATGGTGGGTTTCTGGTCGATGATGGTCTTCTTGGCCGTTCTGACCGTGGGGTTTGCGTATGAGTGGAAGAAAGGGGCGTTGGAATGGGCGTGATGACCGGGGCCAATACCGCAGGCGGCGATCGTGAAGTTGCCACCAATGCGCTCAATCGCGAGCTGCAGGATAAGGGCTTTTTGCTGACCACGACCGAGGACCTGATCAACTGGGCGCGCAACGGTTCGCTGCACTGGATGACTTTTGGTCTGGCCTGTTGTGCCGTTGAGATGATGCAATGCTCAATGCCGCGCTATGACTTGGAACGCTTTGGCACAGCCCCCCGCGCCAGCCCGCGCCAGTCCGATGTGATGATCGTGGCGGGCACGCTGACCAATAAAATGGCCCCGGCGATGCGCAAGGTCTACGACCAGATGCCTGAGCCGCGCTATGTGATCTCGATGGGCAGCTGCGCCAATGGTGGTGGCTATTACCACTATTCCTACTCGGTGGTGCGCGGCTGCGATCGCATCGTGCCTGTCGATATCTATGTGCCGGGCTGCCCGCCCACGGCCGAGGCGCTGCTTTACGGCATCCTTCAGCTACAACGCAAAATCCGCCGCACCGGCACTTTGGTGCGCTGAGGAGAGCGACAGATGGACGATACAGCCCTGCACGAACTGGCCGCTCATATCGAGATGAAACGTCCCGATGACGTGGTCTCGACCGATGTGGCTTTTGGCGAATTGACGGTGACGATCAGCGTACAATCGGCAGCCAGCTTTGCCGAATTTCTGCGCGAGGACAAAAACTGTCTGTTCTCGTCATTGGTAGATATTACCGCCGTGGATTGGCCCGAGCGCCCCGAGCGGTTCGATATGGTTTGGCACTTCCTGTCGATGTATCGCAACCAGCGCATCCGCGTGAAAGCGGCGATCCGTGAAGATCAGATGGTGCCCTCGCTGACCTCTCTGCACCCCTGCGCCGACTGGTTTGAGCGCGAAGTGTTTGACATGTTCGGCATTCTGTTCTCGGGCCATCCCGACCTGCGCCGCCTGCTGACGGATTACGGCTTTCGCGGACATCCGCTGCGCAAGGATTTCCCGACCACGGGCTATGTCGAGGTGCGCTATGACGAGATGCTCAAGCGCGTCGTCTATGAGCCGGTGAACCTGACACAAGAATATCGGCAGTTCGATTTCCTCTCGCCTTGGGAGGGTGCGAAATACATCCTGCCCGGTGACGAGAAGAGTGAGGGGGCGAAATGATGGACGGCGATATCCGGCAAAATGTCTATGATGACGGGTCGAAAGACACGCTGACCGACGAGCAGCGCATCCGTAACTTCAACATCAACTTTGGTCCCCAACACCCTGCTGCGCACGGTGTTTTGCGTATGGTTTTGGAACTCGACGGCGAGATCGTTGAACGCGCCGACCCCCATATCGGGTTGCTCCATCGCGGCACCGAAAAGCTGATGGAAAGCCGTACCTATCTGCAAAACCTGCCCTATTTCGACCGGCTCGATTACGTCGCGCCGATGAATCAGGAGCATGCCTGGTGTCTGGCGATCGAGCGGCTGACGGGCACGGTTGTGCCGCGCCGAGGCTCGCTGATCCGGGTGCTTTACTGTGAAATCGGGCGTATTCTGAACCACCTGCTGAATGTCACCACACAGGCGATGGATGTCGGCGCGCTGACGCCGCCGCTTTGGGGCTTTGAGGCACGCGAAGAGCTGATGGTGTTTTACGAACGTGCCTGTGGCGCGCGACTGCACTCGGCCTATTTCCGTCCCGGCGGCGTGCATCAGGATCTGCCGCCCAAGCTGCTGGACGACATCGAGGAGTTCTGCGGTCGTTTTCCGAAACTGCTGGACGATATCGAAGGTCTGCTGACGGAGAACCGGATCTTCAAACAGCGCAATGTCGATATCTGCATCATCTCTCAAGACGAGGTGCTGCAATGGGGCTATTCGGGCGTGATGGCGCGTGGGTCCAACCTCGCGTGGGATTTGCGGCGGGCGCAACCCTATGAGCTTTATGACGAATTTGAGTTCGACATTCCCGTGGGCAAAGCGGGCGACTGCTATGATCGCTATCTTTGCCGCATGGCGGAAATGCGCGAATCCACCAAGATCATCTTGCAGGCGATTGCCAAGCTGCGTGCGCCCGACGGACAGGGCGATGTGCTGGCGCGGGGCAAGCTGACGCCGCCGAAACGCTCGGATATGAAAACCTCGATGGAAAGCTTGATCCACCACTTCAAGCTTTACACCGAAGGCTTCCATGTTCCCGCAGGTGAGGTTTACGCCTCGGTCGAGGCCCCCAAGGGCGAGTTTGGCGTCTATCTGGTCGCGGATGGCACGAACAAACCCTACCGCGCCAAGATCCGCGCGCCGGGCTTTTTGCATCTGCAATCCATGGATCATGTCGCGTCGGGCCATATGCTGGCTGACGTTTCTGCAATCATCGGCTCGATGGATATCGTGTTCGGGGAGGTTGACCGCTAATGCTGCGCCGTTTGTATTCCGATCAACCTGAAAGTTTCGCGTTTACGCCCGCCAATCTGGCGTGGGCGCAGGCGCAGATCACCAAGTTCCCTGAGGGTCGTCAGGCCAGCGCAATTATCCCGCTGCTGTTTCGCGCTCAGGAACAAGAAGGCTGGCTGAGCCGCCCCGCGATTGAAACGGTCGCGGATATGCTGGACATGCCTTATATGCGCGCGCTTGAAGTGGCGAGTTTCTACTTCATGTTCCAGATGGCCCCGGTCGGCTCGGTCGCGCATTTGCAGATCTGCGGCACCACGTCCTGCATGATCTGCGGTGCCGAAGATCTGATGAAGGTCTGCAAGCAAAAGATCGCGCCCGAACCCCATCAAGTGTCGGCCGATGGCAAGTTTTCCTGGGAAGAAGTCGAGTGTCTGGGCGCGTGCGCCAACGCGCCGATGATGCAGGTCGGCAAGGACTATTACGAAGACCTGACCGAGGCGCGTCTGACGCAAATTCTGGATGAAATGGCCGCAGGGCAGGTGCCCAAGCCGGGCTCGCAAGACGGGCGTTTCAGCTCCGAGCCGAAAACTGGCCTGACCTCGTGTACCGAGTCTGCTGGAGAGGCCGAAAGCCACAACGCCTCGGTGTCGCTGGCACTTGAGATTGGCGACACGATCAAACGCATCGAGGGCACCGAGGTTGCGCTGAGCGCACCATGGCAGACCAGCGGTCAACGTGGCCCGATTGGCGCGCTCAGCGTGGCGCGCCCGCGCACCGCCGCTCAGGCCGATGAGGCGCGCAAAGCCGCCAAAGACAGTGCTTCCAAGCCGTCCAAAGATGCGCAGGCCGATAAGACCGGCGTGACAACACAAGAGGCGCAGGCCGCCTCCAAAGCCAAGCCGCAGTCGAAATCCGAACCCGCAGGTGTCAGCGCCGCTGCCGCAGACGCGGCGGGTGAAAAGCCGCAAATGATGGATGCGCCGCGCGAGGGCGGGGCGGATGATCTGAAAATGATCAAGGGCGTTGGTCCCAAGCTGGAAACGCTGCTGCATTCGATGGGGGTCTATCACTTCGATCAGGTGGCCGCATGGAGCGAGGCGGAACTCGCGTGGGTCGATGCGAACCTTGAGGGATTCAAAGGCCGCGCCAGCCGTGACGATTGGGCGGGTCAAGCCAAGGCTTTGGCCAGCGGTGGCGAGACGGAATTTTCCAAGCGGGCCAAAAAAGACGGTATCTACGAGTAAGCAACGGTAACGAGCCCGGTAACGGGAGAGATGGAGAGACTGATGGGAGATCAGACGCAAGGCTGCCGCGGCAAGGCGGGGATTTGGGCCGGGATCACGGGGCTTGTGGTCGCGGTTTTCTTGATGGTTGTGGCGCATGAGCCCTTTTATGTGGCTGTATTCCTTGGCCTTCTGACCGTCCTTCTGTTTGGCGCGTTTCTGATCTGGGCGTTTTGCTCGGGTACCGGCGCGCCCGGCTCTGCCGATGGCACGGGGGCGGAGCGCAACATCGCACGCAAACCCGATCCGATGCCCAGCCCGTCTGATCTTGAAGCACCGGTGAGCGCGTTCAATCCGCAATCGCCCGAGGGTGAAGCAGCCCATAAACAAGCCGAAGTGGCCGCGCCCGATGCGTCCGTGCCCGCGGAAACGCAACCTGCGCTCGCGAGCGCCTCCACCCCGGCTGCGGTGATGAGCGCGCCTGCGCCCGCTCAGGATGAAGCGCCTTCAAAGCCCGCTCCTGCGAAGGCAGAATCCGCAAGCACCCCAGCGGCGACCGCAAAGCCGAAAGCGGCTGCGAAACCTGCTGCCGAGAAGAAAGCCGCTGCGAAAAAGACTGCCGCAGAAAAACCCGCCGCCGAGAAGAAAACTGCCGCAAAAAAACCGGCTGCAGCAAAGGCCGCCAAACCCAAAGCAAGCGCAACCGCGCCCGCCCAAGCCGCCGACGGCGCAGCCCAAAAGCCCAAAGGCCTTAAGGCGCCACGCGCTGCGGGGGCCGATGATCTGACCAAGATCGAAGGCATCGGGCCGAAGCTGGCGGAAACGCTTAACGGTTGGGGCGTCTATCATTTCGACCAGATTGCGAAATGGGGCGCGAATGAGATCGCTTATGCCGACACCAATGTGCCGCGTTTCAAGGGGCGCTGCACGCGCGACAAATGGGTCGCGCAGGCCAAGATTATCGTCGAGGAGGGCATGGACGCCTTTCTCGAACGCGCCAAGACGAACGATTACTGAGCAAGGGTGAATGAGCGAGGATCGACAAAAGGATCGGCGGGAGGGGCGCTTGGCGGCGCTCTTGATTGCCGGGGCGACGGTCCTCTGGCTCGCTCTGCAAGCTCTTGGAAAACAACTGGGCTGGTCTGCGCAAACAGCGCTGATCGGTGATCTCGCGGCAGTCGCCGCCTATATCTTCGCGCTGGCTTTGGTCTGGCGCATCTGGCGCCGGGGCTCCGGCAAATGAGGAACGCACCATGCTGAAGGATCAAGACCGGATCTTTACCAACATCTACGGGATGCATGACCGCTCGCTTGCAGGGGCAAAGTCACGCGGCCATTGGGATGGCACGGGCGAGATCCTGTCCAAAGGGCGCGACTGGATTGTCGAGCAGGTCAAAGCCTCGGGTTTGCGGGGCCGGGGCGGTGCAGGTTTCCCGACCGGTCTGAAGTGGTCCTTCATGCCCAAGGAATCCGACGGTCGTCCGGCGTTCCTCGTGATTAACGCCGATGAATCCGAACCCGCGACCTGCAAGGACCGCGAGATCATGCGCCACGATCCCCACACGCTGGTGGAAGGGGCGCTGATCGCCGGTTTCGCGATGGGCGCGGCGGCAGCCTATATCTACATTCGCGGCGAATATGTGCGCGAGAAAGAGGCGCTGCAGCGCGCCATTGACGAGGCCTATGAAGACGGGCTGATCGGCAAGAATGCCTGCAAATCGGGCTATGATTACGACGTCTATCTCAGCCACGGGGCGGGCGCGTATATCTGCGGCGAGGAAACCGCGCTGCTTGAAAGCCTTGAGGGCAAAAAGGGCATGCCGCGCATGAAACCGCCGTTCCCGGCGGGCGCGGGTCTGTATGGTTGCCCGACCACGGTGAACAACGTCGAATCCATTGCCGTTGTGCCCACGATCCTGCGCCGTGGCGCGGAGTGGTATGCGGGCTTTGGC
>JAFGWK010000013.1 GCA_016937195.1 Paracoccaceae bacterium
ACCTCTTGCCCCGAGCGGGTTGGGAGAGCGCTTACGCGTTTCAACCAGTCCGCAGGCAAGGTACGTATGAGCCGCCCTTTTCCTGTCTTTCGATAGTCCGCGATATGCGACACGTTTTCACCAGATGAAAGAACAAAAATGTTGCAAAACTTCGTTGTAATGACGAAATTACCGGTCAATTTGTAAGGTATGACCATGGATGAGCTAGATCAGAAGATTCTCGGCCTGCTTTCGGCCGATGCGCGGATATCACTGGCGACAATGGCGCGCCGCTTGCGGGTGGCGCGCTCGACCGTGCAGGCACGGCTGGAGCGGCTGGAAACCAACGGCGTGATCGCAGGCTACACGGTCAAGCTGGGCGAGGAGGCCAAAGCCGCGCGCCTGCGTGCCACCGTATTGCTGGAAATCGATCTGCGGGTGCAGGCTGCGATTTTACAAAAGCTGCGCACCCTGCCCGAGATCGAGCGGATCGTCACCTCCTCGGGACGCATCGACCTGATGCTGCAAATCGCGGCCAATTCGACACCGCAACTCGACAAGGTGCTTGATGTGATCGGCGAGATTCCGGGTGTGCGGGATTCAGAAAGCCTGATCCACCTGACGACAAAACTCGACCGCGCCGTTTAGAAACCTATAGCGGCTTTTCCATATCGCGATGCGGAATGCCCGCATCGTCGTAATCCTCGCCATAAGCGGTGAAGCCCAAGCGCTCGTAAAACGGGATCGCATAGGTTTGCGCCGACAGGTAGGCACGTGAACAGCCCAAGGTTTTGAGGCGCAGGCAAGCCTCGGTGACAAGCGCCGCGCCAAGGCCGGTGCCGCGCGCTGATTTGGCCACACAGAGGCGCCCGATTTTGCCCGTCTCACCAGCCACAATCAACCGTGCCGTACCCAAGGGAGCATCCCCGTCACGCGCCAGCAAGTGAATTGCCTCAGCATCGAGATCGTCCCATTCCTCGGGCTCGGAAATACCCTGCTCGACGATGAAAACCGCGCGTCGCAACGCGTGACAGGGGGAAATATCGTCAACGGGTTCGATGATCACGCGAAGTAGTCCTTCAGGATGCGCGTATAGATGCGCTTGAGGGTTTCGATCTGCGCCACCGGCACGCGCTCATCGACCTGATGCATGCGATCGCCCACAAGGCCAAACTCCACCACCGGGCAGTGATCTTTGACGAACCGCGCATCCGAGGTTCCCCCGGACGTCGAGAATTCCGGGGTGACGCTCGTTTCCGCCTGAACCGCATGCGCGACCAGATCGACAAAAGGACCGGGCGGCGTGACAAAGCTTTCGCCCGAAACGGAGGGGTTAAGCGCAAAGGTCACCCCCGACTGATCGGTAATTCTGCGCGCCAGCTTCGTCGTCCAATCGATCAGCGAAGCGCTGCTATGCGCATCATTAAAGCGGATATTCACCGTGGCTGTGGCGCGCGCGGGGATCACGTTATTCGCCGGGTTGGCGCAATCGACGGTAGTGATCTGCACGCTGGAGGGCTGGAAATGTTCAGTGCCAGCGTCAAGCGGCTGCTGCGTCATTTGCCCAAGCAACTCGACCAGCCCGTGCAGCGGATTTTTGGCACGATGGGGATAGGCGACATGGCCCTGCACTCCCTCGGCCTCAATGTAAAATGTCATTGAGCCGCGACGCCCGATTTTCATCATCTGCCCCATCACCTCGGGGCAAGTGGGTTCACCCACCAGGCAAACCGACATCGCCTCTCCCTGATCGGCCATCCAATCGAGAAGCGCCAGTGTGCCATCGCGCCCCGGCCCTTCCTCATCCCCGGTGATCGCCAGAATCACCGCGCCATCGGGCGGGGTCTCGCGCACGAAATCCATCGCAGCAGCGGCAAAGGCGGCCACGCCCGATTTCATATCCTGCGCCCCGCGCCCCCAAAGAACGCCGTCTTCGATCTTCCCACCAAAGGGATCGTGGCACCACGCGGCTGTATCACCCACTGGCACGACATCCGTGTGGCCGTTGAAACCGAAACTGCGCTCAGCGCCCTTTGCCCCCCAGCGCGCAAACAGGTTGGGCGTGCCGTTGCGATCCACGCGCACACAGTCAAACCCGGCCTCGTCCAGCAAGGATTGCAGCAACACCAGCGCGCCGCCCTCTTCAGGTGTGACCGAGGGGCAGCGGATCAAATCGGCGCTTAGGGCAACGGGATCGGTGGTCATTTGCGCTCCTTTCTACTTCGCCCACAGGAGTAAAGCGCAGGCGCAGTGCGGGCAATGGCTGTTGCAACGCCGCCACCGCTGATCGCTATCGCGTGATCGGGGGCTCGCAATCTCCGTAAAACCTGTCAGTATAAAGAAAAATATAAACGGCCCGAGGCAGGGCAACACGAGCGGGGCAAAAGCCCACACCATATAAACAAGGCCGAACGGCCCGCGAAACGCGGCAATGACCGCATATGTGTTGCGCTGTCTTCGAAAGGTTCGGAGGCAAAGATGGCAGAGTTAACGTATGATCTGAACGCGACCGCAATGGAGATGGCGCAAACCATCTTTGGCAGCGGTGTGACCGTGAATTCCGCGACCTATACGGGCGACTCGCGGTCCTCAGCTATTTATAGCGATGCGGATACGATTTCGCCCGGCGTCGCGCCCTCTGATAGCGGGGTGATCTTGTCCACCGGCTATGCCGACAGCTTCACGCGCAACTCGGGGGATGTGAACAGTTCAACCAGCACATCAACCAATACCACCGGGCCAAGCGACAGCGATTTCAACGCGATGGCCGGCACGACCACCTATGACGCCTCAATCCTCGATGTGAATTTCACGCCTGTCGGGGATACTATGACTCTGACCTTCGTTTTCGCCTCAGAGGAATATCCCGAATATATCAACTCCAGCTTCAACGATTTCTTCGGCATCTGGGTCAATGGAGCGCCCGCGACGGTGAATGTGGGCGATGGCTCGGCCTCGGTGTCAAACGTGAATGGCGGGGCCAATGACAGCCTTTATATCGACAACACGGGCGACACCTATAACACCGAGATGGACGGCTTTACCGTCACCATGTCGGTCACCTTTCCGGTCAATGCAGGCGTGCCCAATACGCTTAAGATCGGCGTCGCAGATGTGGCAGATTCCTCATATGATTCAAATGTGTTGATTGCGGCGGACAGCGCGCAGACGGCGCTGATTGCGAATGATGATGACCTGCAGCTCAAAGCGGGTAAGATCAAAGAGTTCGACCTTACGCAAAATGATACGAACACCGCAGCGGGCACGATCACGATCACCAAGATCAACGGGATTGATGTCGTCCCGGGCGATACGGTCACGCTGTCGACGGGGCAATCGATCACGCTCAACCCGGATGGCACGGTGGATATCAATTCCGGGCCTGATATTGAGCAGACCGCCTTCACCTATACGATCGAAAATTCGGTGGGCGACAGCTCGGTTGGCGTGGTCGATCTCAATGTCGCCTGTTTCGTGGCGGGCACACTGATCGACACCCCCGACGGGCCGCGCCCGGTCGAGTCACTGCGCCCCGGTGAACTGGTGATGACGCAAGATGCAGGCCCGCAAAAGCTGGTCTGGATTGGGTCCACGACCGTACCAGCGCAGGACAATTTTGCCCCAATCCGCATTTGCAAAGGCATGTTTGGGGCAAGCCGAGATTTACTGCTTTCTCCGCAACACCGTGTCTTGATGCGCGATCCGATGGCAGAGCTGTTGTTTGACTCTTCCGAAGTACTGATCGCGGCAAAAAATCTGGTGAATGGCACCACGATCACGCGCTGCGAGGGCGGCATGGTCACCTATGTTCATATCCTTTTCGAGTGCCATCACATCATTTTTTCCGAAGGCATCGCCACTGAAAGCTTCCTGCCCGGCCCGATGACGATGGGCGGGCTGGAAGGCGCTCTGCAAGCCGAAATCCTGACGCTTTTCCCCGAGCTTTGCCCCCTAACCGGCGATGGCTATGGCCCACCGGCCCGCCCACTGCTGCGCAGTTTTGAAACCAGCCTCTTGCAAGGGCGCGCCGCATGAGTTGCGTGTCTGGCTGGATTGCCGCGTTCGAGCCCCATCGCGGCCACTACCGTTTTGATGATCGCGTTTTGCCGCCGATATTGGCCCAAGGCACCTTGATGCTGGAATTCACGCTGGTGCGCGGGGAAAGCGGCCCGTTGCCGCTGATCCATCTGGAAAACCGCACCGCTGGCTGGCGCGAATTTTTGTCGCTTGGGCTGGATGCGCAGGGTCGGATTTCACTAACGCAACGGCGCGGCGATCAAGTTCATGCGATTTCGCTGGATGCACGGTCCGAGATCATGACCGGCGGGCGAATGCGTCTTAGCTGGCGTTGGGATGGTCCAGGGCGCGAAAGCCTGCTGACGCTCAAGGCGCTGGACCACGGAACCCTGCGCCAACATTCCGGCCATGCGCCACTGCCGCCAACCCGCGCCGAGGCGCTGGCTCTGGTCGCTGGAGATGGTCACGCCAAGATCGGTCCGCGCGTGTCGTGGCTGGCACTGGGCGATCACCTGCATCCGCTTGGGCCGGGCGCATGTTTCGCGCCAGCCACCCCGATCGAAACCCCACAAGGCCCGCGCCCTGCGGCGCATATTCGCGCGGGCGATGAGGTTCTGACCGCCGATTCCGGGCCGCAAAAGGTTGTCTGGGCCGGGCGCGTCACCCTGCCCGCCTTAGGTCATCTGCGCCCCGTGCAACTGCGCGCGCCAGTGTTTGGCAAGACGCGCGATCTGTGGCTTTTGCCTCAACACCGCATCGCACTGTGCGGACCGTCGGTCGACTATATTCTGGGTGAAGAAAAGGTCCTGATCGAGGCAAGCCACCTTGTTGATTGCTGCACAGCCCTGCAACCGGATCGACCCGGAGTGCTTAGCTGGCAGGGGATTTTGCTGGGAGGGCACCACCTGCTGATCGCGGATGGCTGTGAGCTGGAAAGCCTCCATATCGGGCGCCTTGCATGCCAGCCACTGCTGGCTGCGACAACCGCTTTGGCCGATCTTGCACGTGCGGACGCATTGCCACTGCATCGCAAGCCTGCCCTTAAGATCGCCAGCGGATATGAGGCGGCGACACTGGCCGCGGCGCGCCGCAATGGGCGTGGCCCAGTGGCCGCCTGATCGCCTAGCCCATCAGGGCGCGGCGCACCAGATTGGCCCCCGCAAGGCCAAGCAAGATCAGTGTCAGGCGGCGAAACAGCACCGGGTCCAACCGATCCTGCGCGCCGAACCCCAGCCGCATCCCGATCAGTGCGGGCACCACCATCAGCGCCGAGAGCGGTACGGTTTGCGCATTCAGCACGCCAGACGCGAGATGCGAAAGCGTCAGAATCACCGCCCCGATCATGAACACGACCCCCTGAATACGCACGGCTTCCTGCTTGGGCGCGTGAATCGACAGCAGATAGACGATCAGCGGTGGCCCCCAGATACCGGAAATCCCGCCATACAGTCCGCCGATGATACCAAGGATGGTCTCGGTCCGCTTACGATGATGCACCGGCAACACCAGAGGCCGCCCCGAAAGCTGCCAGATCGCAAAGGCGACAATCGGCACGCCCAGCAGCAGATACATCGCTTCTTGCGGCAGAATGCGCACGAAACTGGCGCTGATCGGAATGAACACAATAATCATCGCGATAAACAACTGGTAGCGCCGGATCGAGCCCAACGCGGCGCCCACGCCTTGACGGAACGCCTGAAGGAGGTTGCTCACCAGCGTGGGCAGGATCAACAGCGCCAGCGCGATCTCTGGCGGCAGAAACGAGGCAAAGCTCGACAGCATGATCATCGGCATCGCGAAACCAACTGCACCTTTGACGAAGCCCGCAAACAGCGTCACTGCCAGCGCCGTAGCAATTTGCCAAATCTCTAGTCCCGCCATATGCCCCTCCACGTTTTGCTTGCTTTTAACGTGCGGGACGCGCGCGACCAGCCCAACGCGCAAATCAGGCGCGATAGCGGTAAAAAACCACGCGAAGCGCGGCGACCCCTCGATGGTCGCGACATTTTAGGTCTCAGACCGCATCCCTCGCGTATTTTAATTGCGCTGCGGGTGCAAAATACCTATGTACGATGCAACTGCAGAATAGGGAGCCGATTCATGGCACATGACGGGGCCGATATGGTGAAAACGATCATTCTCAATGACCTTATCGCGCTGAGCGAAGCGACCTTGCCCGAACTGGCGGCGCTTGTCTTGGACGCGACCGAAGCCTTGCGCACCAAGGCCCGCAAGGACGGACGCATTTCCGGCGCTTTGTTGGAAACGCATCAATATCAGGCCCATGGGCTGGCATGGCTAACAACCTATGAGCAATCTCTCAAGCAGCTGCATGGCTGGGCCAAGCGGCTGGCCGACGAGGGCAAGTTCGGTGAGATGGAGCAGCTGATCTTGCAGATCGGTTTTGGCGAATATCTCGCCCAGATCGCGGGCGGCATCCAGATGAACCAAGGCGAGATGGTGCGTCTTGCCGATATGGACGTCTCGTGGACCCCGTCCGATGAGGCTGCCACATTGATCGCCTCGGGCAACTCGAACGCCGCGCGCCTGCGTTTGGTTGCGTTGATTCAGGATGTGCAGGGCCGCTCGATCTTTGGTCAATCCGGGCTGGATGACGAGCTGGAAATGATCCGCGAGCAATTCTACCGCTATGCTGAGGATCGGGTGAAACCCTTTGCCCATGAATGGCACCTCAAGGATGAGCTGATCCCGATGTCGGTGATTGAGGAACTGGCGGAACTCGGCGTGTTCGGCCTGACCATTCCCGAGGAATATGGCGGGCTGGGCCTGTCCAAAGCGTCGATGGCGGTCGTGACCGAAGAACTCTCGCGCGGTTATATCGGCGTTGGCTCGCTTGGCACACGTTCCGAGATTGCCGCCGAGCTGATCATCTGCGGCGGCACCGAGGCGCAAAAGGAAAAATGGCTGCCCGGCCTAGCCAGCGGTGAGATCCTGTCCACCGCCGTGTTCACCGAACCCAATACCGGATCGGATCTTGGCAGCTTGCGGACCCGCGCGGTCAAGGATGGCGAGGACTGGGTGGTGACGGGCAACAAGACCTGGATCACCCATGCTGCGCGCACTCATGTGATGACGCTGCTGGCGCGCACCAATCCCGATTCAAGCGACTACAAAGGCCTGTCGATGTTCTTGGCGGAAAAAACGCCGGG
>JAFGWK010000147.1 GCA_016937195.1 Paracoccaceae bacterium
GAAATTGAGGAAATTCGTGGTGTTGCAGTTTCGCGCGGCACGATCGACCAGTTGCTCGAGATGGAATGGATTCGCTTTGGCCGTCGCCGCATGACGCCAGGGCGTCCCGTGACATTCGTGGTCACGCAGGGGTTTCTGGATCATTTCAGTCTGGAAAGCGCGCGCGATTTGCCCGGCCTCAAAGACCTGCGCGCGGCAGGGTTGCTGGATAACCGCCCGCTTCCGGGAACATCATCAGAGGACGACGATGATGATGAGGTGCAACAAGGTCAGTCCGAACTTTTTGAGGATTAAAAGAGGCTTATCCGATGAACCTCAACCAGATTATCAATATGATCATCCGCATATTTCTGCGTCGCGGCATCAATTGGGGGATCAACAAGGGCGTAAAGATGGCCGCGAACCGGGGTCAAAAGACGCAGACCTCGAACCCCGAGGAGCGCGGCCAATCTCAGCAGGTGACCGATGCTGCCAAACGCGCCCGCAAAGCGGCACGTTTGACGCGCAGGCTCTAGCGCCCCTGACGCCGTGCCATAAAGGCGAGGCGTTCAAACAGATGCACATCTTGCTCGTTCTTGAGAAGCGCGCCATGCAGCTTGGGTAACAGGTTCGCGCCCTCGCGTTTGAGGTCTTCTGGATTTAAATCCTCAGCGAGCAACAGCTTAAGCCAATCAAGCACTTCCGAAGTGGACGGCTTCTTTTTCAGCCCCGGCGTTTCGCGGATTTCGTAAAACTGCGTCAGGGCCTCGGCCAGCAGACGCTCTTTAATTTCGGGGAAGTGCACGGCCACGATCTGGCGCATCACGTCCGGATCGGGGAAGCGGATATAATGAAAGAAGCAGCGGCGCAGAAACGCGTCGGGCAGTTCCTTTTCATTGTTTGAGGTGATGATGACCACGGGGCGATGGGCGGCGCGGATCGTCTCACCCGTTTCGTAGACATGAAACTCCATCTTATCAAGCTCTTGCAGCAGGTCGTTGGGGAACTCGATATCGGCTTTGTCCACTTCGTCGATCAGCAGCACGACACGGCGATCTGCCTCGAACGCTTGCCACAGCTTGCCCTTGCGAATGTAGTTCTTCACGTCATTGACGCGCTCATCGCCAAGCTGGCTGTCGCGCAACCGGCTGACCGCGTCATATTCATACAGGCCCTGCTGCGCTTTGGTGGTGGATTTGACGTTCCACTCGATCATCTCCATGCCAAGGCTTTGCGCTACCTGACGCGCCAACTCGGTCTTGCCAGTGCCGGGTTCGCCCTTGACCAAAAGCGGGCGTTGCAGCGCCACGGCAGCATTCACAGCAATGCTGAGATCGGGCGGGGCGGCATAGGACTCGGTCGATTTGAATTGCACGAGAGATCGGCCTTTTCATCAAGGGGGGTGCGCAAGGATGTTGCGCAATTTGGCTGCAAACTAGCCCTGCCCAATTCCTGCCGCAAGTGCAGCATAAGATTTGAACACGAAAGCGCATAATCGAGTGAATGGAGGCGTGACAAGCCAATCTTCATAGGGTATTGGAGCGCCCGAGGAGTGGTGGCACATGGCAAATTTTGATCACGGTGACACGACCGGCACGCAAAAGAGGGCCGAGATGAAAGTAGAGACCTTCCTACCGGATGGTTACCGTCCGGCCGAAGACGAACCTTTTATGAATGAAAAGCAACTGGAGTATTTCCGCTGCAAGTTGCTGGAATGGAAAGCCGAATTGCTGGAGCTTTCCGCCGAAACGCTTGAGGGTTTGGCAGAATCGGCGCGCAATGTGCCCGATATTGCCGATCGCGCCTCTGAAGAGACGGATCGCGCGCTGGAACTGCGCACCCGTGATCGTCAACGCAAGCTTGTCAGCAAGATCGACGCAGCGTTGCGGCGCATCGAGAATGGCGAGTTTGGGTATTGCGAAAAAACCGGTGAGCCGATCTCGCTGAAACGTCTGGATGCGCGCCCGATCGCGACGATGACGCTTGAAGCGCAAGAAAAGCACGAGCGTCGCGAACGCGTTCATCGCAACGACTAATCCGGTCGTGCGCAACGCGTTTTGACGTCGCTCAAAGACATTTTCTCACCGGTGCCCTAAGGTGCCGGTGTTTTCTTTTTGAAGGGTTTCACAGTGCTGATCGGTCGCAAGGTAACAGTGTTGGGTGGCGGTGTGGCCGGGTTGGCTGTGGCGCGTGCTTTGGCATTACGCGGGGCCGAGGTAGAGGTTCTGGAACAGGCCGATGCGATCCGCGAAGTCGGTGCGGGTTTGCAGATTTCCCCAAATGGCGCACGGGTTTTGCGCGCTTTGGGACTGGATGCTGCGCTGGACGAGGCCGGGCCCAAGGCCGAAGCGGTGCAACTGATTGATGGCGAGACGGGCGGGCAGGTGGCGCGCCTTGATCTCGCAGAGCTGCGCCCCGGCGCCGGATATCACTTTGTCCACCGGGCGCGCCTGATCGAGATGCTGGCGCAGGGCGCGCGCGAGGCGGGCGTGCAGATTCGCCTGCTGCAACAGATCGAAAGCGTTGACCTCAGCGGTGAGCGCCCGCGTCTGAAGAATGCGCAAGGCGCTTCGCATGAGGCTGATTTACTGATCGGGGCCGACGGTCTGCACTCCAAGGTACGCACGGCGCTGAACGGGCGGGTTGCGCCGTTTTTCACCCATCAGGTCGCATGGCGTGCGCTGATCCCCTGTGAGCCTGACGCGCCAAATGTGGCGCAGGTATTTATGGGGGCGGGGCGTCATCTGGTCAGCTATCCGTTGGGCGGGGGCTTGCGCAATATCGTGGCCGTCGAAGAGCGCCATTCCTGGGTTGAGGAAAGCTGGGCGCTGGAAGATGATCCGATGAATTTGCGCGTGGCGTTCGAGGATTTCTGCCCAACGGTCAAAGGCTGGCTTGAACAAGTTGAGAAGGTCAATCTGTGGGGGCTGTTCCGCCATCCTGTGGCCGAGCACTGGTATGGCAATCACACCGCGATTCTGGGCGACGCTGCGCATCCGACCTTGCCATTTCTTGCCCAAGGCGCGGTGATGGCGCTAGAGGATGCGTGGGTTCTGGCGCAGTCCTTGGCCAGCCATGACAGCGACGCCGCCGCCTTTGCAGCCTATCAGATGGCGCGCCATGATCGCTGTGCGCGCATCGTCAATGCCGCCACAAAGAACGCGCGCAATTACCATCTTTCGGGTGTGCAGCGTGCGGTTGGGCATTTGGCAATGCGGACGGCCTCGCGCTTTGCGCCCGAGAAGCTGGTCGGTCGGTTTGACTGGATTTACGAGCATGATGTGACGGATGAGCGCGCCGTCACCCCATCATGAATTGCTTGGCGAGTTTGAGGCCCTGACCCTGATAGTTTGAGGCAATCCCCGCGCCATAAAGCTGCGCGGGTTCCTGTGCCATACGTTCATACACAAGTCGCCCGACAACCTGCCCATGTTCCAGCGCGAAGGGGGCCTCGTGGCAGCGCACTTCCAGCACCCCACGCGAGCCATGTCCACCGGCCAGACCATGCCCGAAACCGGGATCGAAGAAGCCCGCGTAATGCACTCGAAACTCGCCCACCATCGCCAGATAGGGGGCCATTTCGGCAGCGTGATCGGGCGGGATCGTGACGGCCTCTCGCGAGACGAGAATATAGAACGCGCCGGGGTCTAGGATGATGCGGCCATCGCGTGTGCGCACTTCTTCCCAGAACTCGGACGCAGGGTAGTGGGCGATGCGATCAAGGTCGATCACGCCGGTATGGGGTTTGGCACGATAGCCCACCAGATCGCCCTCACGCGCGCGCAGATCGACCGAGAAACCCAACCCGTGGTCAATTACCGCCTCGCCATCCACCAGCGGTTCCTGCTGATGCAGGATCTTCAACTCGGCGTCGCTAAGCGTGGCTTGGCCGGCGCGAAACCGGATCTGGTTAAGCCGCATGCCGGGGCGCACCAAAACGCTGAAAGAGCGCGGGCAAATCTCGGCGTAAAGCGGGCCTTTATAGCCTTCGGGGATACGGTCGAACTCGACGCCCTCATCGGTGATCAGTCGGGTTAGCAGATCAAGCCGGCCGGTCGAGCTTTTGGCATTGGCGACGGCGGTGATTCCCTCGGGCAACGACAGGCTTTCCATCAAAGGCACCAGATAGACGCAGCCCTTTTCCAGCACCGCGCCGCCGTTCAGATCCATGCGATGCATCTCGAACTCGGGCAGGCGAGAGGCGACGCGCGCCCCTTTGCCCGCCAGAAACGAGGCCCGCACCCGATAAGCCACAGCGCCAAGGCGCAAATCAATGCTGGCGGGCTGGATCTGTTCAGGCGTGATCGCGGGCTCTGCAGAAATCTCACCGCGTGCGATCATCTCGCGCAGCATCGTGTCGGGTAAAACGCCGATCGTCATCACAGGCCTCCTCGGGATACACAAATGCCCACCCCCGCGAAGGGGTGGGCATTTGTCGAATTGGTCGGGCTGGCGAGATTCGAACTCACGACCTTCCGTCCCCCAGACGGACGCGCTAACCAGGCTGCGCCACAGCCCGACGAGGGGC
>JAFGWK010000148.1 GCA_016937195.1 Paracoccaceae bacterium
AAGATTTTCGCCCATCTCGGCACTATTGTGGCGTTCATCCGAACCCGATTTTGCACCGCTGCTATGCACAATATCAGTCCTTTGAACCACAGATCTACGCCACGCACGTTGTTCAGCCTGAACGGATCCAAAACCAAAATGATTGTTCAACCTGTTGAAAGCGCGCCCACCCGGCAATCGAAAATGCGCCCTCGCATTCCCGTTTTAAATTCTCGCTAACTCGCTTGCGCATGCTGCTCCGATTCAGAAGGTGCGCATGTCACAGACATTCCGGTTGTAAACTGCCCGACAGTCTCGGTGAGGTTCGTCGTCGATTCAAGCAGCTTGGCACTCGCGGCCGATGTCTCTTCGAACATGGCAGCGTTTTGCTGCGTTACCTGATCGAGTTGGTTTATGGCAGTATTGATTTCGCGCAGCCCCTGACTTTGCTCTGTCGTGCCCTGCGCCATTTCTTGGACCTTGCCGGAAATGCTATTTACCGAGTCCATGATGGAATGGAGAACCTCGCCTGCTTTGCTGACAAGGCCAACGCCTTGACCGATCTGCGCGCTTGAGCGGTCGATCAAGTCATTGATTTCGCGCGCTGCCTCCGATGATCTCTGCGCCAATGCCCGCACTTCCGACGCGACGACGGCAAAGCCGCGCCCTGCTTCTCCCGCGCGGGCAGCTTCCACACCCGCATTGAGAGCAAGAAGATTGGTCTGGAACGCAATTTCGTCGATCACGCCGGAAATGCGTGAAATTTGTTGCGAACTATCGGCGATCTCATCCATTGCATTGACAGCCTCACGCACAACACCTTCGCTGGACCGCGCGTCACTTTGCGCCTCGACAACCATAGCGCTTGCCTGCTTTGCCCCCTCTGCGGCCGATTGCACAGAGGCTGTAAGTTGATCAAGCGCTGCTGCGGTTTGTTCAAGTGTGGCAGCTTGCGTTTCCGTGCGTTTGGCAAGCGAGCCTGCGGCGGTGCTGATTTCTCGCGTATCGCCGCGGATCGAAATTGCGTTGGTCATAATGTCGCCCACCGCCACATTAAGCTTGCCCGATGCAGCATTGAAATCCGAGCGCAACTCTTCATAGCTTTCATCGAACCCGACCTCGATGCGTGTTGTCAAATCACCCTCTGACAGATGGCCAAGCGCACGACGTAGCTCTTCGACAACAAGGGATTGTTCACGACTTGCACGCGCCCGGTCTATTGTCGCCTTGTCCAACGCGGCGCGCGTTTCGGTCACGTCATTGCCGATAAGAACAAGCCCGGATAGTTTTCCAAAAGGATCAATCATTGGGCTAAGGCTGGCATCAGACAGCAAAGTACCCTCATCATGCTGTATGTGGAATAACCCCGTTACGGTTTCGCCAGAGGCTATCAGGTCCACAAAGCTGCGATAGGGTTGGCCGTGGGGAGGTTCATATTGTACCACCTCTTCGATATCGCGCCCCAAGAAATGGCGCAGTTCCATTCCCGTCAAATCGCACGTCACATTGTTAACGAAAGCCACTTTTGCGTCGGGCGAGATTTCGAAACGGATGAGCCCTGTATCAAGCGCTTTGAAGATCGACGCTTCCCGAAGCGTTCGGGTCTGGTTTTTCCACTCCACCACGAAGCCGACATGGTGCCCGTGTTCGTCATTTGCTGCGATAACAGCCAGTGAGAAATAGCTAGCCCCCATGCGCACATGCGTTTGAAACGGGAGGTTTTCCGGGTTGGAGAGCCGCGCACGCGCTTGTTCAGGCAAGACATGAAAATGATCCATGTTCATGCCGATGAAATCTTTGGCATCAACACCGTTCAAAACGGTCTCAAAATCAACGGCGCGTTCGTGCACAAGATCGTTCAACGCCCGGTTCACGTAGAGAATATTGAACTTATCGTCGACCATCATGAGAGCAGTCGAATTGTCCGAGAAGGCAGCGCTTTTGAATGCGGTCTCGCGTGCGAGTGCATCGGCGTCTTTCATCTTGTCTCGAAAGGTTTCGAGCGTTTTAGAAATTCGGCCAATTTCATCCCCGCGCGCGCTCGAGGGAAGCGCAACGTCATAGCGCTTTTCCGAGATTTCGATCATTGCGCTGCCGACGCGCGATAAGGGTGTGGCAATGGAGCGTGACATGGCCAGAGCAACCAGTGCGGCCACCGCCGAGATTGCGCTTCCGACCAAGATGAACTGGTTTCGCATCGCATACACCGGCACCATCACCTCTGCAAAATCTTCCTTGACGATCAAAGCCGAGCGCGCGCCATAAATATCAATCGGCTGATAATGCGCGAGCGTGAGATGGCCGAAGCGATCTGTCATTTCAACGAACCCGGCTTTGCCCGCGAGAGCCGCTTTCACAGCCGGGTTATCGACCTTGGTGGAAAGGGTATCGTGGATTTTTGATCTCGTGCTGTCGGTATGCATAAGCCCATCGCGCCCTGCCAGATAAGCGTCTCCGCTTTCGCCCAAATTGGAAAACCCATTCACTGCCGCATCAAGCGCCCTAATCGGCATCTGATATGCAAGGACCCCGACCAGTTTACCCGCTCGATCAAACACCGCGCGCGCCATAAATGCTGCCGGTGTATCATTACTAGGTTTGTAGGGTGCAAAATCATCATAAACGGCTTGATTATCTTTTGCCGCCAGAACAGTGCGAAATGTCCTGGCCAAGCCGGAGTCTTTATACGGTCCCGTCAGTAGATTTGTCGCGAAATCCGCCTCTTTGAATACCGAATAGACAACATCGCCCTCAGCATTGATGAGGAAAATATCATAGTATCCCTTGTCGTTCTGAATTGCGTCGAGGCCGCGATGCAATCGCGCGTGCAACTGATCATAGGCGGTACCATCCCCCGCCCTCACAAGCTTGTCCTTTTCGCCTGCCGCGTTAGGGTTTTCATCAATATACAGTTTCTGCAGATCGCGCTGCGGAGCCTCATATCCCCTGAACCCAGCGGAAAACCCATTGATCGCGTCGGCAATGAGCGGGTTTGACGTCTGCGCGTGCAGATCATTTCCCACCCATTTCAGAAGCGTTTCAACCGCCTCAGAGCGCGCATGCGCAATCGCCGCAAGGCGTAAATGGGTCTCTTCGAGCAGCGTCTTGGACGAACTACGATAGCCCGCAAAGGCAGTGGCCGCAATCGCACCGATGGTCAGCAGCAGAATAATCACCGGCAGTTTGAGAGTGATCCGGATATTGTTAATCGGGTTCGTCACAGGAGCGATCCTCGCGCGTAGGGACAAGACAAGTTGCCTCAGCCTTACGCGCGAATGATTAATACTCGGTTCAGATCACCCGGATGTCAGTCTCTTGGTAAACGGCTTCCTACTTCACCTGCGGCTTACTTTTGGGCGTCAGTTTGCGCACCAACACGTAAAAAGCAGGCACCATGAACACCCCGATAAAGGTGGCCGCGGCCATCCCACCCATCACGCCGACCCCGATCGCGCGTTGCGCTGCAGCCCCTGCCCCGGAGGCAATCGCCAAGGGCAGCACCCCCAGCATAAAGGCCAGCGAAGTCATCAGGATCGGTCGCAAACGCAACCGCGCGGCCTCAAGCGTGGCGTCGATCAAACCGCGCCCCTCGGCCTCAAGATTGCGCGCAAACTCGACGATCAGAATGGCGTTTTTCGCCGCCAGCCCAATGGTCGTCAAGATCCCAACCTTAAAGTAGACATCGTTCGCCTGCCCCGTTACCCAAGCCGCCGCCAGCGCCCCCAACACACCCACGGGCACAGCCAGCATCACCGAAAGCGGGATCGACCAGCTTTCATAAAGAGCTGCGAGACAGAGGAAAACGACCAGCACGGACAGCGCGTAAAGATAGGGTGCCTGATTGCCGGACTGGCGTTCCTGATAGCTCAGCCCCGTCCAGGCCAGCCCATAGCCGCCGGGCAGTTTATTCACCAGTTCTTGCATCGCATCCATCGCCGTCCCCGAGCTGGAACTGGCCGAGGACTGACCCGAAATTTCCAGCGCATCGGTCGCGTTATAGCGCGAGAGTTTGGGCGCCACAGACACCCATTGCGTTGTGACAAAAGCCGAGAATGGCACCATCTCCCCGCTCGAATTGCGCGCATACCAGTTGTCGATATCACTAGGCTGCATCCGATAAGGCGCATCCGCCTGCACAATGACCGGGCGCAAATTGCCGTTGATATTGAAGTCATTGACGTCTTTACCTGCGAAGATCACCGAGAGCATCGCGTTCAAATCGTTCAAGCTCAGCCCGAAACTTTCGGCCTTTTGCTGGTCAATGTTGAGCTGCAAAGCGGCAGTATCTTCGTCGGCATTGACCCGAACATTGCTCAGACGGCTATCGGTTTTCGCCTCGGCGACCAGTTGATCCGCAGCTTGGCGCAGCGCGCTCACGCCCGCGCCAGCTTGATCGACGAGATACAACTGGAAGCCCGAGGTATTGCCCAAGCCTCGAATCGAGGGCGGTTGCAGGAAAAACACTTCGCCTGCGCGCAGACCGGCGAAATGCTTGTTGGCGCGCGCCGCAATCGCTTCGGCGCTTTGACCTTTGCCGGTGCGCTCGTCAAACCCTTTCAGTTTGGCAAACACCATCGCCGCGTTTTGCCCTGACCCGCGAAACGAAAATCCGAGCGTCGCGAAGACCGAGGACACGTTGCGTTTCTCCTGTCTCAGAAGGTAGTCGGTAATCTTATCCACCACATCCGAGGTCTGCGCATTGGTCGACCCTTCCGAAAGGCTGACCATCACCATCAGCACGCCCTGATCCTCTTTGGGAAGGAAGGACGAGGGCAAGCGCGTCGACACGCCCCACGCCCCAGCCAGCACCAGAACAAGGACAAGCGCCATCAGAAACGGTTTGCGCACAATCCGCCGGACAGCCCCCACATAGCCCGATTGCACCTTGGCAAATCCGGAATTGAAGGCGCGCGCTGGCGCATTCGGCGGCTTCGTCGCGGGACGCAGCAGTTTCGCCGCCAATGCGGGCGAGAGCAGCAGCGCCACCACTGCCGAAAGTATCATCGCCGTGATGATCGTGACCGAAAACTGACGATAAATCACGCCCGTCGAGCCGGGAAAGAACGCCATCGGCAAAAACACCGCCGAGAGCACCAGCGCCACACCCACCAGCGCCCCGGTGATTTGCCTCATGCTTTTCTCGGTGGCCGCCATCGCAGACAGCCCCTCTTCTTCCATCACGCGTTCGACGTTTTCGACCACGACGATGGCGTCATCCACCAGCAAACCAATGGCCAGAACCATCGCAAACATTGTCAGCGTGTTGATCGAATAACCCGCAATCAACAGCACCGTGAACGTGCCCATCAGCACCACGGGAACAGCCACCACCGGGATCAGCGTCGCCCGCCATTTCTGCAAGAAGACAAGGATTACCAGCAGCACCAGCACAATCGCCTCGCCCAGCGTGTGATAGACCTTTTCAATGGATTGCTGCACGAAAGGCGAAGTGTCATAGGCGATGTCAAAGCTGACACCAGCAGGTAGCGACGGCGCCAGACGATCAAGCGTAGCGCGTACGGCCGCCGCCGTGTCCACCGCATTCGCACCATTGGCAAGATTCACCCCAAAGCCCGATGCGTTCAGCCCGTCAAAGCGCGAGTTCCTGCCGTAGTCTTCTTGCCCGATCTCAATGCGCGCCACATCGCCAAGATATACCGCCGAGCCGTCGTTTTCCGTCTTGAGCAGAATTTTCTCAAATTGCTCGGTCGAGGTGAGTTGGCTTTGCGCGGTGATCGTGGCGGTAAATTGCTGACCATTCGTGGTCGGCGTATCACCAAGACTACCAACCGAAACCGTCGTGTTTTGCGCCTTTACAGCGGTTGTCACATCGTTCGGCGTGAGTTGATATTGTTCAAGCTTGTAGGGGTCCAGCCAGACTCGCAACGCATAGCCCGAGCCAAAGACATTCACCCCACCAACACCCGTTGTCCGCTCGACCGCACCTTTGACCTCTGTGTCGAGAATATTGCCCAGCTCGACGGTCGAATATTTGCCATCGTTGGACACCAGCGCACCGACCATCAAGATATCAGAGGAGGAGCGCGACACGCTGAGCCCTGCCGTTTGCACCGCATCTGGAAGCTGGTTTTCGATCTTGCTGATCTTGGTTTGCACCTCGTTCTCTGCGTCAATTGGATCAATCGAGCCGTCAAAGGTCAGGGTCACGCGCGCCGAACCTTGGTTCGAAGTGCTCTCCATATAAAGCATGCCATCAAGGCCGCTAAGCGCGTCCTCTATCGGCGTGGTGACCGAGTTTTCGACCGCTTCAGCCGTCGCACCGGAATAGGTAGTCGAGATACGGATCGTGGTAGGCGCCACCTCGGGATATTGCGAGACGGCCAGTTGGGTCACGCTATACCCGCCCGCCAAAATGGTGACCAAGGCCAGCACGATGGCAAAGACGGGGCGGTGAATAAAAAAGCGGATCATATCGGATTACTCGCTTTTCGCCGTTGGGCCGGTTTGGGGCGCCTCAGCATTTTTGGGTGCGACATCCCCTACCACGCCCGCAGCGTTGATCGTAACCGGAACGGTTTTGATCGCGCCGCCATCGCGCAGGTTTTTGAGCCCATCCAAAATCACCGCATCGCCACTTTGGATGCCATCCGTCACGATCCAGGCGTTTTGA
>JAFGWK010000149.1 GCA_016937195.1 Paracoccaceae bacterium
CTATGTCAGCGTCGTCACCCGGGACGGCAAGGAATACCTGATCCCGAACGAGGATCTGATCACCGGACAGGTCGTCAATTGGTCGCATTCCAACGAGTTTGTGCGCGTCGATCTGGAGTTCGGCACCTCCTATCACGACGACCCGCATCTTGTGCGCCAACTCGCCATTGAGGCCGCGCTTTCGGCCAATCGCGTACTGTCGGATCGACCCGCCGTGTGCCACATTACAGGCTTTGGTGACAGTTCAATTGACTATATCTTACGTTTTTGGATCACAGACCCCGTCGAAGGGCTTACAAATGTACGCGGCGCGGTCTATCTGGCGCTGTGGGATTCGTTCAAGAAAAACGGTATCTCCATTCCTTTCCCGCAACGCGAACTGCGCATGCTCGACGGCTCAACACTGGTTGTGCAAAACAGCCCGCAAAAATCGCAGGGCGAAAATTGAAATCGTGCAGAAGCGATGTTACCTTAATGGTATGGCCTGCGCCGGGGCCGGACTGGCGTGCAACCTCTGGAGGACTATGTCCTGTCTCATCTTTCACTCGTGTCGGGCGACAGCGACACAAAGGCTGTCGTCATGACAGCTAAAACTCTCGGTGCTGACCCCACAAGCGAGGAGATTCTCGCGCGTGTCATTTCATCTCTTGAAGATGACAAAGCCGAAGATGTCATCACAATCGATCTGCGCGGCCGCTCTTCTATCGGTGATTACATGGTAGTCTGTTCGGGGCGCAGTTCTCGTCAGGTCAGTGCGATTGCAGAAAACCTGTCCGAACATCTCAAACAGGATTACGGCCGCATCTGCAAAGTCGAGGGCAAGGATCAGGGCGATTGGGTTCTACTCGACAGTGCCGATGTGATCGTCCACGTCTTCCGCCCCGAAGTGCGCGATTTCTACCAGCTTGAAAAAATGTGGATGTCACCAGGCGCGGAAAACCTGTCGACAGACGCCGAGATCTGATCGCTGCTGACCGATGAAAATCACGATCTGCGCGGTCGGTCGCCTGCGCAAATCCCCTGAACGGGCGCTGATTGAAGATTACCTCTCCCGGTTTGAAAAAGCCGGGCGCGGGATAGGTCTGGGCCCGGCACAAATCATTGAGGTTGAGGACAAGAAAGGACTGGGCCAAGACGCCGAGGCACAGCTTTTGTCCCGCGCAATCCCTGAAGGGTCCGTGATCGTCACCCTGGATGAGCGCGGCAGTCTGATCACCTCGCCCGAATTCGCCCAAAAGGTGGAAACATGGCGCGACACCGCGCGCGATGTGACGTTCGTGATCGGCGGCGCGAACGGTATTGCAGCAGATTTGCGCTCGCAGGCCGATTTTTCGATCTCCTTTGGCAAAATGGTCTGGCCCCATATGCTGGCACGCGTCATGTTGGCCGAACAAATCTATCGCGCCGGTCAGATCATCGCGCGAACGCCTTACCACCGCGCATGATTGCAGCGCCAAGTCTATTGGGGACCACTCAGATGGCGACAGTTGACCTAACCAGCATTTCAGCCAAATCCATCCCGACGCCTGCGATCGCGTTGATCGGCTTTCAACGTACATCGCAAATCAGCCGAAAATCTCGGCTGGCTTGGCAAGCTGGCGACCGCTCAATCCTGCATGCCGAAGCCGAAGCGCGGCGCGACGAAATATTCAACGGCGCCTTAACTGAAGTCTATGAAGAATTCGTACCCATGCGTGCGGAACTAGAAAAGGTCGGACGCATACCGCGCCACGTTGTGGATATCGGCTGCGGTCAGGCGCTCAACGATGCGCTCATGGTTAAGGCATATGACTCGCGTATTACATTGGTTGATATCGAAGAAACCAGTGATCAGTACCATATGTGGAAAGAATGCGGCGCGGGCTACGCCTCGCTTGCGGCAGCCAAAGCGTTCCTTGAGGACAACGGCGCGCGCGATGTACAAACGCTCAATCCGCACCTTGATCCCGTTGGTTTGGCGAATGTATCGGGTGACTTGATTACCAGCTTTATCTCTTGTGGTTTTCACTACCCGATTGGCGACTATCTGGACCTGATGTTACAGACGGTTAACACTGGGGGTGCCGTTGTTCTCGATCTTCGATTGCATTATCGAAATGACCCTGATGAGGCCCTGCGCACGCTAATGGCAGACACAAAGCAAACCGTCATTATCAATGCTCCCAAGCGCCAACGCATATTATTTGCACAGTAAGCCAACGGGCGGCACAGGTTGCTCGCCTTGCGCGAGGCGCGTAAACAAAGCCAGCAACTAACAGGAGGTGGCGATGAGCAATCCAAAACCCGTAGTTTTGTGCATTCTGGACGGCTGGGGCGAGCGCGCCGAAACCGAAGGTAACGCCCCCGCGCTGGCAAACACCCCTAATATCGATGCCATCTGGGGCAACGGTACGAAATCGACGCTGGTCACCTTTGGTCCCGATGTCGGCTTGCCGACCGGGCAAATGGGGAATTCCGAGGTCGGTCATACCAATATCGGCGCGGGTCGGGTGGTGGCGATGGATCTGGGCCAGATTGATCTTGCGATCGAGGACGGCGCGTTCTTCAAGAATGATGCGATCCTTGGCTTTATCGACACGCTGAAAGGTACGGGCGGTCGCGCGCATCTGATGGGCGTCGTCTCGGACGGCGGTGTGCACGGCCATATCGAACACCTTCTGGCCGCCTGCAAGATGATCGCCGGGGCAGGGGTGCCCGTCGTCATTCACGCCATTACCGATGGGCGCGATGTCGCCCCCGACAGCGCCAAGCGGTTCGTCGACGATCTGGTCGCGCGCCTGCCGGAAAACTGCACCATCGCCACCGTCATAGGGCGCTACTTCGCGATGGATCGCGACAATCGCTGGGATCGGGTTCAGCGCGCCTATGATGCAATGATCAAGGGCGAAGGCGAACATGCCGCAACGCCCGCCGAAGCTGTTGCGCAAAGCTATGCGCGCAAGGAGATGGATGAATTCATCCAGCCCACCGTAATCGGCGACTACGCAGGTGCAAAAGATGGCGACGCTCTGTTCTGCCTCAACTTCCGGGCTGATCGCGCGCGCGAGATTCTAGCCGCCATCGGCGCGCCCGATTTTGACGGCTTCGTCACTGACAAACGTCCGAAGCTGGCAGCGATGTTGGGCATGGTTCAATATTCCGAGGCCCATAACGCCTATATGAGCGTCGCCTATCCCAAGCGCGAACTGGTCAACACGCTGGGCGAATGGGTGGCCAAACAGGGCAAAACGCAGTTCCACATCGCGGAAACCGAAAAATACCCCCATGTCACGTTCTTCCTGAATGGCGGGCGCGAAGAGCCTTGGCAGGGCGAAGATCGCTTCATGCCGAAATCGCCAAAGGTCGCGACCTATGACATGCAACCCGAAATGAGCGCGCCCGAAGTGACCGAGCATCTCATCGGCGCAATCGAGGCGGGCTATGATCTGATCATCGTCAACTACGCCAACGGCGATATGGTCGGTCACACCGGCTCGCTTGAGGCTGCGATGGCGGCCTGCGAAGAGGTGGATCGCGATATCGGCCGCGTGGTTGAGGCGCTGAACAAGGTGGGCGGTGCGATGATCATCACCGCCGATCACGGCAATTGCGAAACCATGATTGATCCAGTGACCGGCGGGCCGCATACCGCGCACACGACCAATCTTGTGCCGGTGGCGCTGGTAGGTGGGCCGAAAGGCGCGAAGCTGCACAAGGGGCGATTAGCCGATCTTGCGCCAAGCCTGCTGGAACTGATGGGCCTGCCAATCCCGCCTGAGATGACCGGAAAGAGCCTGATCGAAACGTGATACGCGCCGCTCTCCTTGCAACTTTTCTGCTGACGGGCGCAGCCGCGCAGGCCGAAACGGCGGCGGACACGGCCATGTCTGCCGCCAGCGATTTGCGTAAGGCAATCACCGCGCTGGATGACGCCCAAACCAAAGCCGACCGCGTGGGCGCATTGACCAAAACGATCTCGGCCTATGAAGTTGGCCTGGGTGCGCTGCGTGACGGGCTGCGACGTGCCGCGATCCGCGAAAATGAAATCAAGCAAGGCTTTGATGCGAAACGAGAAGAGCTGGGCAGCCTTCTCGCCGTGATGTCGACGATGCAGCAATCGGACGGCCCACTTTTGCTGCTGCACCCCTCGGGGCCAGAAGGGTCTGCGCGCTCGGGCATGGTGCTATCTTCGGTCGCACCCGCGCTGCAGCAAGAGGCTGAGGGGCTACGAAAACAACTTGATGAAATTGCTACCTTACGGAAATTGCAGGAAAATGCGCGCTCGGTGCTTGAACAGGGCATGACCTCGGTCACGCAGGCGCGCACAGCGCTGTCCGACGCGATATCTGAACGCACAAAGCTGCCTCAACGCTATCTTGAGGAACCCGAAGAGCTGCGCAAACTGGTCAACAGCGCCGATACGCTGGAAGGGTTCGCCACGGGGCTCAGCGGTATGGAAACCGACATCGGCCCGCCAATGGATGATTTCGCAGGCGCGAAGGGCACGCTGAAATTGCCCGTTATCGGGTCGCTGCTGCGCCATTTCAACGAAGCCGATGCGGCAGGCATCAAACGTCCCGGACTTGTGATCGCGACAGCCCCCGCAGCGCTGGTCACCACGCCTTGGCCTGCGACGATCCGCTATCGTGGGCCATTGCTTGACTACGGAAATGTGATGGTGCTTGAACCAGCAGAAGGATATCTTCTAGTTCTAGCAGGGCTGGGAACAGTCTATGGTGAGACGGGAGATGTGCTTCAAAAAGGGGCACCGATTGGTTTAATGGGCGGAATCGCGCCGGGCGCAAAGGAATTCGGCAAAGAATTCGTGCAAGCGGCGCAAGACGGCGGTAGCGCAGGGCAAAGCGCCACGCTTTATTTAGAGCTGCGAAAGGGCGATACGCCCGTGGACCCGGCCCCGTGGTTCACCCAGACGAAAGGCGACAAAGGTTGAGTATGAAAAAGTTCATGATGGCCGCGCTCGGCGGAACGTTAGCAGGCGCCGTTCTTTCGACACAGGTGGCTGCGCCGCTGATGGCGCAAGAAGCGAAGAAACCCGATTCAGTTTATCAACAACTGGATCTGTTTGGCGATATCTTCGAGAAAATCCGCGAAGATTACGTCGAGCCAGTCGATTCCAAAAAGCTGATCGAAGCCGCGATCAACGGCATGCTCAGCTCGCTTGACCCCCATTCCAGCTACCTGCCGCCCAATGATTTCTCCGATATGCGCGTGCAAACGCGCGGCTCGTTTGGTGGCCTCGGGATCGAGGTGACGCAAGAAGATGGTTTCGTCAAAGTCGTCTCGCCAATGGATGGCACACCCGCAGCTGAAGCCGGCATCAAATCGGGTGATTTCATCACGGCTGTGGATGGCGAGTCCCTGATGGGCCTGCCCCTTGATGAAGCCGTGGACAAAATGCGCGGGCCGGTCGGTTCGGAAATCAAGATCACCATCGTGCGCGAAGGTGAAAAAGAGCCCTTCGACGTCACTTTAACCCGCGACACGATCAAGCTGACCGCTGTTAAGGGCCGTCATGATGGCAATACGGTGATCTTGCGAGTCACGACCTTCAATGACCAGACCTATGCGAACCTCGAATCCTCGATCAAAGAGCAGGTCAAAGAAATTGGCGGGATGGATAAGGTTGACGGCTTTATCGTCGATCTGCGCAATAACCCCGGTGGTCTACTGACGCAGGCGATCAAGGTTTCGGATGCCTTCCTCGACAAAGGGGAAATCGTTTCAACCCGTGGACGCAATCCGCAGGACAGTGAGCGCTTCAATGCAACGCCCGGCGATCTGGCCGATGGCAAGCCTCTTGTTGTGCTGATCAATGGTGGCTCTGCCTCTGCCTCGGAAATCGTGACGGGGGCGCTGCAAGACCATCACCGCGCCATCGTCGTGGGGACCAAAAGCTTCGGCAAAGGCTCGGTGCAGACCGTGATGCCAATTAAGGGCGAGGGCGCGATGCGCCTCACCACCGCGCGCTATTACACGCCCTCGGGCCGCTCGATCCAAAGCCTTGGCATTTCACCAAATGTCGTCGTGCCTCAACTCGATACACCGCCGGCAGATGAGACCGCCAAAGGCGATGCGCCCAAACGCAAAGTGACGTCAGAAGCAGATCTGAAGGGTGCGATCACCAATGACTCGATGACGGAAGACGAGAAAAAGCAAGCTTTGGATGAACGCACCAAGGCTGCCGATGCCGCCAAGCGTCGCCTGGAAGACTTCCAGATGTCTTACGCCGTCGACTTGATCCAAGGTCTTTCAGCGCTGTCTTCGGACCAGAAAACCGAGCAGCCAACGCAAAAAGCCGAAGCGGCTCCTGCGAAAAAAGATGACACCAAGAAGAACTAAAGGAGAGGGGCCTTCGGGCCCCTTTTTCAGATGACCCCAGAAGAAATTTCCAAACTTCCCTATCGGCGCAATGTCGGTGTGGTGCTGCTCAACCCGCAAGGCCGCGTCTTTGCCGGGCAGCGCATCGACAATCCCGGACCCGCGTGGCAGATGCCGCAAGGCGGAATCGACAAGGGTGAAAAGCCCCGTGAGGCAGCGTTGCGCGAGCTTGAGGAAGAAACCGGCGTCACGCCTGATCTGGTCGATCTGATTGCGAAATCCGATGACTGGATCAGCTACGAACTCCCCCACGATCTGGTGCCCAAGATTTGGAACGGGCGTTGGCGCGGGCAGGAGCAGAAATGGTTTCTCTATCGGTTCAACGGTCGTGACGAACAGGTAAATATCGCCACATCTCACCCAGAGTTTTCCGTCTGGCAATGGATGGACTTTGATGAGCTAATCGACAAAATCGTCCCGTTCAAACGCCACGTTTACGAAGCCGTGCGCGCCGAATTCAGGGACTATCTTGGCTAAACCCTAGAAATCGAGCCCCAGATCAAGCGTTTGCGCCGAATGCGTCAGCGCGCCTGCGGAGATGTAATCGACGCCGGTCGCTGCAACCTCTGCGATCCGCTCCAGCTTCATATTCCCCGAGGCCTCCAGCGTGACGCGCCCCGCATTCAACGCCACCGCAGCGCGCAGCTCATCACTGGTCATATTGTCCAGCAAGATAACATCGGCACCGCCCACATGCAGCGCTTCTTCCATCTGGCGCAGCGTGTCCACTTCCAGCTCGATCCGCATCATGTGGCTGCGCGCCGCTTTCGCCGCCTCGAGCACCTGACGCACACCTCCCGCAGCCGCGATATGGTTGTCCTTGATCAGGATCGCGTCCGACAGTCCGTAGCGGTGGTTGAACCCGCCGCCATGCACGACAGCCGCCTTTTCCAGCACCCGCAACCCCGGCGTGGTTTTGCGTGTGCAGGTAACGCGCGCCTTGGTGCCCTTGGTTTGTGCGACGAATCCCGCAGTCTTCGTCGCAATTCCGCTAAGTCGGCCCGCGAAATTCAGCGCCACGCGCTCTCCCATCAGAATCGACGCTGCGAACCCCTCAATCGTCATCAGCGTGTCGCCGGGCTTGCAAGCAGTCCCATCCGCCACAAGCGCCTGCAACCGCAACGCCGGATCGACAAGACGAAAGGCCAGCGCGGCCACCTGCATCCCAGAAACGACCCCCTCTTCGCGTGCATTCAGCCGCGCGGCATAGGTTTTACCCGCCGGGATCACCGCCTTGGTGGTCGCGTCGCCCATCGGTGAGAGATCTTCAATCAAAGCGGCGCGCACAATTGGCTCAATCAGCAACTCGGGCAGCATGTCAGTCCTCCAAAGCACGGGCGCGAATTTGTAGCGCTTCGGCCAATGTCATTTTTGTTCTCTGGGCCATATCAGGGTCGGACTCAGGAAAATCGGACCGGAAGTGACCGCCGCGACTTTCCTCGCGCGCCAGAGCCGCCGCAGCAATCAAAGTCGCGGTTGCCGTCATGTTGCGCATCGTCTCGGTCCGGGCCTGTGCCTCGACATCAGCAATGACCCGCAGCGCCGATTTCAGCCCCATCGCGTCGCGCACCACTCCAACCCCATCTGTCATCGCGTGGCGCATGCGCATCAGTTGCTCTTCGTTCACCGCGATATCACCTGAAGGAAATGCGGGCTTGACCTCCTCGGCATCCTCAATGTCACCCAGTGCAGCCTCAATCCCCAGCGCACAGATACGCGCGTAAACCAGC
>JAFGWK010000150.1 GCA_016937195.1 Paracoccaceae bacterium
CGGCGCAGCATTGAGCCGAAAACGAACCACGGAATCTGTGTGACCTGCATGGAAAGGCGCCGCAATTCGCGTTTCAGCTTCCACATTGGGATCATCGGTTCCGCCCCGGTCTAACTTGTTCGAGATGATCCCGCTGAAGCCAGCGCGCACAGAATTCCAAGAGCGGACGCCTGCTTGGCGCATGAGAAAGGCCCCGACGATATCGCCGGGGCCTGACTTGCAAGGCGAGGCAAATGCCTCAGTCTTCTTTCTTCTCCGGGGCAATCTCCTGCCCGGTTTCCTGATCGACCATCTTCATGCCGAGGCGCACTTTGCCGCGGTCGTCAAAGCCCAGAAGTTTCACTTTCACTTCCTGACCTTCCTTAAGCAGATCGCTCGGGTGGTTCAGGCGGGTGTTGGCGATCTGGCTGACATGGACCAGACCGTCGCGCTTGCCAAAGAAGTTCACGAAGGCGCCGAAATCGACGAGCTTCACGACTTTGCCGGTGTAGATCTGGCCTTCCTCGGGCTCGGCGACGATCGCGTGGATCATGTCGTAAGCCTTCTGGATGGCTTCACCATTGGCCGAAGCGATCTTGATGACACCGTCATCATTGATATCGACCTTGGCACCCGACACTTCGACGATCTCACGGATCACCTTGCCGCCCGAGCCGATCACTTCACGGATCTTGTCGGTCGGAATCTGCATCGTCTCGATGCGCGGTGCATGGGCGGAGAATTCCTGACGGCCAGCCGACAGGGCTTTGTTCATCTCGCCAAGGATGTGCATCCGGCCATCTTTCGCCTGCGCAAGCGCCTGCTCCATGATCTCAGGCGTGATGCCCGCAACCTTGATGTCCATCTGCAACGAGGTGATGCCGTTTTCGGTACCCGCCACTTTGAAGTCCATGTCGCCAAGGTGATCTTCGTCACCCAGGATGTCGGTCAGCACGGCGTATTTGCCATCCTCTTCAAGGATCAGGCCCATCGCCACACCCGCCACCGGCGCTTTCAGCGGAACGCCCGCATCCATCATCGACAGCGAACCACCGCAGACCGACGCCATCGACGACGAGCCGTTGGATTCGGTGATCTCGGACACCACGCGAATGGTGTAGGGGAAGTCGGTCGCTGCGGGCAGAACCGCTTGCAGCGCGCGCCATGCCAGCTTGCCGTGACCGATTTCACGACGACCCGGGCCCATCACGCGACCCACTTCGCCGACCGAGTAGGGCGGGAAGTTATAGTGCAGCAGGAAGTTGGAGCGCGAGTTGCCATGCAGCGCGTCGATGATCTGTTCGTCATCGCCGGTACCCAGCGTCGTCACGACCAGCGCCTGCGTTTCACCACGGGTGAACAGCGAGGAGCCGTGCGTGCGCGGCAAGATGCCAACTTCGGACACGATCGGACGCACGGTAGTGTTGTCACGTCCGTCGATACGCGCGCCACCGCTGATGATGTCGCCACGCAGGATCGAGGATTCCAGCTTTTTGATTGCCGAACCAAGGTTGGCATCCGCAAGCTGCTCTTCGGTCATTTTGTCTTTGATCAGGGCGACAGCCGCAGAGATCGCATTGGTGCGCTCTTGCTTGTCTTTGATCGCAAACGCTGCGCGCATCTCGGTTTCACCCGCCGCTTTCACAGCTGCATACAGATCCGAGTAATCGGGCGCTTGGAAATCGAAGGGCTCTTTTGCGGCCGATTCTGCCAGATCAATGATCAGGTCCAGCACGGGCTGCATCGCCTCGTGACCGAATTTCACAGCGCCCAGCATTTCGGCTTCCGACAGCTCGTAAGCTTCGGATTCGACCATCATCACGGCGTCTTTGGTGCCTGCGACAACAAGGTCGAGACGCTGCTCGGGGTTCTCGCGCAGCTTTTGCATGTCGTCGACTTCGGGGTTGAGGATGTATTCGCCATCCGCAAAACCCACGCGCGCCGCCGCGATCGGCCCCATGAAGGGTACGCCCGAAATGGTCAACGCAGCCGAGGCCGCGATCATCGCCACGATATCGGGCTCGTTAACCAGATCATGCGAAAGCACGGTGCACATCACCAGCACTTCATGCTTGAAGCCCGGCACGAACAGCGGACGGCACGGACGGTCGATCAGACGCGCGGTTAGCGTCTCTTTCTCGGTCGGGCGCGCCTCGCGCTTGAAAAAGCCGCCCGGTACTTTGCCCGCAGCGTAATATTTCTCTTGGTAATGCACCGTGAGCGGGAAGAAATCCTGACCCGGCTTCGGCGCCTTGGCAAATGTCACGTTGGCCATGACCGAGGTTTCGCCCAGAGTGGCGATAACCGAGCCGTCCGCCTGACGCGCAACTTTGCCGGTTTCCAGCGTGAGCTCTTCTTCGCCCCACTGGATTGATTTTTTAACGATATTGAACATTCAGCGTATCCTGTCTGGGAGCACCCACGGGCCCATCCCGTGTCTCCCGATTTGCATGGCGGCCCCATTGCCGCCGCCCCCAATCCTAGTCGCATGTGCCCGGGGGCTTTGGGCGTCACGTCACAGATGGCAGCGCCATACAGGAAAACAAGGGAGTTGGGAAGCACAAGCTGCATGCCCCCCACCCGTTGCAACCACGAAAAAACGCCCGCCTCACAAGAGACGGGCGTTTCCGTGATGGGATGGCGTGATTATTCCGCGGGGATTGCGCGGAACTCTCCGGTGTCGCGGGTCGCAAGGCTGACCGCCACAATCGCGATGAACGCGGCGATGAAACCGGGGATAATTTCATAGACCCCGGCGCCACCCATGAAGGATTTATTCAACCCCAAAGCGATCCAGATGATCACCGTCAGCGCGCCCACAACCAGACCAGCAACAGCGCCAAGCCCGGTCATCCGCTTCCATGTCAGCGACAGCAGGATCAGCGGTCCAAAGGCTGCGCCGAAACCGGCCCAAGCGTTGGCCACCAGACCCAACACTTTGCTGTCAGGATTGCGCGCGATGATGATCGCCGCGATCCCGACCGCCAGCACCGCCAGACGCCCGACATTGACCAAGGTGCGCTCAGACGCGTCGCGATTGAGCACCATCTTGTAGAAATCCTCGGTCAGCGATGATGATGAAACCAAAAGCTGGCTCGACACCGTCGACATGATCGCGGCCAGAAGGGCGGCATAGAGGAAGCCCGTGATCAACGGATTGAACAGCAGGTTCGACAGGATGATAAAGATCGTCTCGGGATCGGCGACGTTCAGGCCGTTGCGCTCGGCATAAGCGCGCCCGAAAATACCGACCGAAATCGCGCCGATCAGCGAAATCGCCATCCAGCCCATCCCGATGTTGCGCGCTTTCGGCACATCGGCAACCGAGCGCACCGCCATAAAGCGCACGATAATATGGGGCTGGCCGAAATAGCCCAAACCCCATGCCACAGCCGAGAGCCAGCCCACAAAGGTCAGCCCGTGCGTCATCGACAGAAAGTTTGGATCAATCGCGCTCAAGCGATCTGCGGCGGCACCAACGCCATCGCCTTGCCCGGTCGTCAGGATCACGATTGGCATAATCACCAGCGCCAGCATCATGATGCAACCCTGCACAAAGTCGGTCAGACTGACGGCCAGAAACCCGCCGATCACGGTGTAGACCAGCACGATGCCCAGCGTCAGGATCACGCCCGCCATGTAACTGCCGCCAAAGGCGCTGGCGAACAGTTTACCGCCGCCAACCAAGCCTGAGGCGGTGTAGACTGCGAAAAACACCACGATGATCACGGCCGACACCATGCGCAGCAGCGCGGCTTGGGTAGGAAAGCGATTGCCCAAGAAACCCGGAATGGTGAGGGCATTGTCATAACGCTCGGTCTGCTCGCGCAGGCGCGGGGCGACGACGATCCAATTCACCAGCGCGCCGACAAATAGACCGATCCCGATCCAGCTTTGCGTGAGCCCCGAGACGAACAACGCGCCCGGCAAGCCCAGCAACAACCAGCCGCTCATATCCGATGCCCCAGCCGACAGCGCGGCAACGGCGGGGGGCAGATTGCGCCCACCCAGCATGTATTCCTCAGAATTCGAAGTCGATTTTCGCCAAGCGTATACGCCGATGCCAATCATCAAAACGAAATATGCTGTCAGGCTGATCCAGACGCCAACTCCCATTTGCTCCTCCATATCGCAATGTTTCACGGGTCCTATTCGTGCGAACTGGTGGCACAGATTCATTGTGAATCGAAGAAAAATTAGGCCATTTCACCTATCGAGTAGACAGTTTGGAGAAATCGCCTTTTAATATCGAAAATTTAGGTGAAATCGTCGCGAAAGAGCCGAATTCAGATCATTCGACTTCTTGAAATTCCATCAAAAACGCAGATGCCAAAGCAAAACGCCCGCCTGTGAAGGCGGGCGCTTGCGCAGTTCGAAAACTGACGACGGTTAGCGGCGCAGGCCGAGACGCTCGATCAGCGACTGGTAGCGGGCCACGTCTTTGGCTTTGGTGTAATCGAGCAGCTTGCGGCGCTGCGCGACGAGCATCAGCAGACCACGACGCGAGTGGTTGTCTTTTTTATGCTCTTTGAAATGCTCGGTGAGGTTCGAGATACGCTTGGTCAGGATCGCAACCTGAACTTCGGGCGAACCGGTATCGCCTTCTTTGGTGGCGTATTCTTTGATCAGCGCGTTCTTGTCTTCAACAGTGATCGACATCGGGATCTCCTTATATCGAGGGTTCGGGCACAAGCCGGGATGTCGTCCAGCAGGGTCCATAGGTACCAAACCCTTTCGGGTCGGATGCGCGTGTATAGGCGCGAATCGGCGCGATGAAAAGTTATATTTCGCGAAATGTGTGGGTTAGAGCCACGCAAATTGCTGCGGCGTGACCAGCAACATGTTCTTGGTGCTTAGATCGGGCGCATTCAGCACCTCGGTTAACCGCACCCCGTTAAGCAAGACCCAAGACGCATCCTCATGCGTGTGAGATGGCTCCACCGTCAACACGGGATCTGGCGTGGTCTGCGGGTCATAGACGATCGCGATCTGGTCCTCGCTCGGGATGTAATCAGCAATGGTGGCGGGCGTCGCGGGGTCAATCCATTCGCCGAGAGTGAACAGATCACCATCCTCACCGCCATTGGCCCAATCGCCCGACCCCATCAGCAAAGTGTCGGCCCCGGTTCCACCATTCAGCAGATCGGCGTCATCCCCGTCATCGGAATCAGCGTCTGGATCAAGGCCGAGGATCACATCATCACCTGCACCGCCCGACATCTCATCATGGCC
>JAFGWK010000151.1 GCA_016937195.1 Paracoccaceae bacterium
ACCGATCTGTTCGGGAGCGATGGCGATCAGGTGCCCGCAGATGCCGCCGAGCAGGTCGAGGCTGCTGACGGGTTCGCCCGCGTCTTCCCCGAGCATAAATACCGCATCGTCAAGGCTTTGCAGGATCGCGGCCATCTTGTTGGCATGACTGGAGACGGGGTGAACGACAGCCCCGCGATCAAGCAGGCCGATGTGGGGATCGCCGTGTCCGGCGCTACCGATGCCGCGCGCGCCGCGGCCGATCTGATCCTGACAACGCCGGGGCTGTCGACGATCATCTCGGCGGTCGAGGAGGCACGGCGGATATTCGAGCGTATGACCTCTTACACGATCTACCGGATCGCGATGACCATCGACATCATGCTGTTCGTGGTGCTCGCGATGCTGATCTTCGGGGTCTATCCGCTGACGGCGGTGATGATCATCCTGCTGGCTTTGCTCGATGACATTCCGATCATGACCATCGCCTATGACAACACATGGCTGAGCAAAAAACCGGTGCGCTGGAACATGCCCTGGGTGCTCGGGGTCTCTTCTTTGCTGGGGTTCCTGTCAGTGATCCAGACCTTTGGCCTGATGTATCTGGGCAAGATCCCGTTCGCGATGGACACGCCGCATCTGCAAACGATGATCTTTTTGCAACTCGTGGTCGGTGGTCATCTGATGCTGTTCGTCACGCGCAATCGCAAGAGCTTCTGGCGCAAGCCCTATCCCGCTTGGCCGTTGGTTTCAGCGATCTTGGCGACGCAGATCTTGGCGATGCTCATGACAGGGTTTGGCTGGCTGATGCCCGCGCTGCCATGGCACATTATCGCTTGGGTCTGGGTCTATAACCTCGTCTGGATGGTCGTGCTGGACTTTGCCAAGCTCGGGGCCGACAGCCTGATGGCGCATCGCCCTCGTTTCAAGCAGGTGCTGCTGGATAGGACGAACCGGCCGCTATTTTCGCATGGCGCACAGAGGCATAGCTAAACCCCGATCCGAGGTTTCGCTGCGCGCAGCACCAGTTCGTGCGAGGCCGCCGCGTTGCAGCGCTGCCACCTCACCGTCTTGGTAAGCTGATGCACAGAAAGCCCGTCAAAACAGCGTGCTGCCCACCGGTGGGCAGCACGTGGTTGGATCCTGCGGTCTTGTCGCCAAAGGCCACCGCCGGTCTCCTTGTACCGAAACAGCACACAATAAGCGGGCGGCCATCCCAGCCACCGCTCGAACCCTCTTTACCATATGGCGTCCCGCAGCCTTTCGATGCGACCATTTGTTAGATTTGCAGCATTTTCAACCGTTGGACCGCAACTCAATGGTCGTCTGCTCCAGAACATCCGAAAGGGCCGACAGTGCCTGCTGAAGCTGCGAAAGGGCCGCCTGATCGCCGTTTTCCCGGCCTGCTGGAAGCAGTTCAAGCGCAGGCTAAGGGCGCTGAGCCAAATTGCATCTGCGTAGTTTGTCAATCCGCACAGGCTGGATAGACAAGCTGGCCGGTGTGCATGTCGATCACCGTATAGTTCCTCCCAGCTTTCAGATTTCCTCACTCACCTGTGATAGAAAAATGCCACGGCACCTGTAGACGACCGGTCTAATGAGACCTATGTAGCGGGTCATGGAAAAGCAAAACGACACCCGCTCGCAGATATTGACCACAGGGCGTCGCCTGACGGCCAAGCACGGCTATACGGGTGTCGGACTGAGTGCGCTATTGAAAGAGGCGGGCATCCCAAAGGGCTCGTTCTATCACTATTTCGCCTCGAAAGAGGCTTATGGCTGTGCGCTATTGAACGAGTTCATGGCAGAATATGGCCTTCGCCTGAATGCGTCGCTCGCGCATCCCGACATGGATGCGCGGTCTCGGTTCTTGACCTATTTTGAAGGGTGGCGCGAGAAACAACTCAGCCCGAACCCCGAGGATCGGTGTCTGGTCGTCAAAATGGCAGCGGAGGTTGCTGACCTTTCGGAGAACATGAGCAGTATCTTGCAAAAAGGTGTGTCCGACATCGTCGCGCATCTGGCGCAGACTCTTGAACAGGGGGCGGACGAGGGCACAATCGCCTCGCTCGAAGATCCCCGGGCCGTGGCGGAAATGATCTATTATATGTGGCTTGGCGCCAGCCTCGTTGCGAGCATCTCGCACAGTGATGCCGCACTTAATTCCGCCATGGATACGACAAAGGCGCTTGTCCCAGCGCCGTAACTTCAAAAATTTTGCTACCACGAAAGACGACCGGTCTATTCGCCAAAGGAAATCATGAAGATTTCCTACAAACCACCGCAATGGCGCGCGAGGGGGTGCTCTGGCACCGCTGCCCTTAACGACGGCAGCGCAGCAAGTTTGCCCGTGCTCCAACGCCACACGCAACAACATCGACATGCGCTTGCACATTGAAACTGAAGAGGTCTGAAACAATGAAAAATTTCGATTTTCGCAATCCAACACACATCCTGTTTGGTAAGGGTCGTATCGCGGACTTGAAGGATCAGGTTCCTGCTGATGCAAAAGTTCTCATCATCTACGGCGGCGGTAGCGCTGAACGCACCGGCGTTCTTGCTCAGGTGCGCGAGGCGCTTGCAGGTCGCACATTGGTCGAATTCGGTGGGATCGAGCCGAATCCGCGTTTTGACACCGCACTCAAGGCGGTTGATGTTATCGGCAAAGAAGACATCACGTTTCTGCTTGCTGTCGGCGGTGGATCGGTCATTGACGCCACGAAATTCATCGCGGCAGCTGCTCTCTATGACGGCGATGCATGGGACATCCTGACATCGCGCGGGTCGGTCGTGACAGGCGCCATACCGTTCGGCACAGTGCTGACACTGCCCGCAACAGGATCAGAGATGAATTCTGGCTCTGTGATCACCAACTCTGAAAAAGGCGCAAAGCTCCCCTTCATGAGCGCGCATTGCTATCCCGTTTTTTCGGTGCTGGACCCGGAGGTCACCTACTCGCTACCGCCGCGTCAAATCGCTAACGGTGTTGCGGATGCCTTTGTTCATATCATCGAACAGTATCTGACATATCCGTCTGCTGCGCGCGTTCAGGACGGCTTTGCCGAAACGCTGCTGCGCACCCTGATCGAGCTGGGGCCCAAAGCGCTTGAGACGCCAAACGACTACGATGTCCGCGCCAACCTGATGTGGACGGCAACGCTGGCCCTGAACGGTCTGATCGGCGCGGGTGTTCCGCAGGACTGGGCAAGCCATATGATCGGCCATGAGATCACCGCGCTGAACGATACCGATCACGCCCGCACGCTGGCTGTCGTGCTGCCGTCGCTGATGAATGACCAGCGCGGCCCCAAACGCGAGAAACTGCTGCAATACGGCGCCAATGTCTGGGATATTCGCGAGGGCGATGAGGATGCGCGGATCGACGCTGCCATCAAGGCGACGCGCGACTTCTTTGAATCGATTGGCATCAAGACTCGCCTTGGCGATTACGACGTCGCCAGCGCCGATATCGACCACATCGTCGCAGCGCTCAAAGAGCACGGCATGACCGCGCTTGGAGAGCACAGCGCCATCACCCCCGAGGATGCACGCCGCATTCTTGAAGCCGCCGTGTAGGAAGTTTTGAACATGACACAAACCGAAACAGTAAACCGCCAGCTTGTGCTGGCGGAGCGCCCCAAAGGCGCGCCGACCAAGGACACACTCCGTATGGTCGAGGGGGAGATTCCCTCTCCGGGTTCCAATCAGATGCTTTTGCGCACGGAGTTTCTGTCGCTGGACCCCTATATGCGCGGACGTATGAGCGATGCGCCCTCTTACGCGGCTCCGGTGGAAATTGACGGCGTCATGACGGGCGGAACAGTAGCGCAGGTCGTGACATCGAACGTCGATGGGTTCACGGTGGGCGATTATGTGCTCAGCTTCAATGGCTGGCAGGACTATGCTGTTAG
>JAFGWK010000152.1 GCA_016937195.1 Paracoccaceae bacterium
AAGGACAAGAAGGTGCGTCTGACCGAGAAAGAGACGAATATTCTCAAGTTCCTCTATCGCGCCACCGATGGCGTCGTGCCGCGCGATGTGCTGCTGCATGAGGTTTGGGGATATAATGCGGGGGTCACGACCCACACGTTGGAAACCCATATTTACCGCCTGCGGCAGAAAATCGAGCCCGATCCCTCGAATGCGCGCCTACTGGTGACGGAATCGGGTGGCTATCGCCTCGTCGGCTAACGCTTTTTCGTCGGTAACTCCCACTGTGACGAGTAACCTCAGCGGTCCCTTCGGGGACCGCTTTTTTCGTCCCGGCGATCAGACTGAGGGGTCGATATCTTCTTGGGCTTCTTCAAGGCTGACGCCCAAGGCGCTGAGACCGTCTTCCAGATAGTCCGACAACATCGGAATTCCCAAAAGGTAATCCTCGGTGGGAACGGTGGCCTCGGCCCTCGCGGTGTTGATCGCCTCCTCAAGTTCGGTGGCGTCAAAGGTCTCGCGCCCGATCCACATCACTGCCGTGAGCGAGGCTTGTTCATCCTCATTCAGCGCTGCGATGAAAGCGCGCAATTCGCGCGCATGGCCCGATCCGGGCACATCAGCATCGTATTTACGCGCGCGCATGATGACAGTCGCAATTTTTGCCGGGCTGATGTTAAGCATGGTCCCTCCGATTTGCGGTATTTTCGCCTCGACGCACGGATTTCGCAAGCGGCAAAGCTTAGTCTTCCTGCGTGAAGGCGGGGGCAGATAGGGGGCGGGGCTGGCTATCGACCAGCGCGGGCGTTTCCAACTGGCCTTCATCGGCCACCACACCCATCGCCTCGAATTTGCGCGCAGAGGGCAGCACGCGGCTTTCCAGCGAGCCGACCGCCTTGTTGTAGCTTTCAACAGACCGGGTCAGCGCCTTGCCCACCGCGTCGATATGGCCGCCAAAGGTCTTGATCCGCTCATACAGATCCTGCGCGGTCTTTTGCACTTCGACCGCGTTCTTCGCCATTTTCTCTTGCTGCCAGCCATAGGCAATCGCCTTGACCAGTGCCATCAGCGTGGTCGGGCTGGCGATCAGCACCTTGTTTTGGAACGCATATTCGATCAGGCCGGGGTCTGCCTCGGCGGCGGCGGCGACAAAGGTTTCGCCGGGAATGAACATCACCACGAAATCCGGGGTCTCGGCGATCTGTTGTTGATAGGCCTTTGAGGCGAGCATTTTCACATGCTGGCGCACCTGCTGCGCATGGCGGTTGAGGGCTGCGTTTTGCAGTTCTGGCGTCGCGGCCTCTAGCGCGTCGAGATAGGCCTCAAGCGGGGTTTTCGCGTCCACCACGATGCTTTTGCCGCCGGGAATATGCACGATGGCATCTGGGCGGCGCGCGCCTTCGTCGGTATTCATGTGATGTTCGAGGTGGAAATCGACATTCTCGGTCATGCCGGCCATCTCGAAGACCTGCCGCAACTGCATCTCGCCCCAGCGCCCGCGGGTTTTCGGTGCGCGTAGTGCCTGCACCAGCTTGCGGGTTTCCTGCCCCAGTGAGGACTGCCCCTCGGCCAGCGCGCGCACCTGTTGGTGGATCGCGCCGTAAGCCTCGTTGCGGGCTTTCTCAATGGACTGGATCTGCTCGCCAAACTCGTTGAGGCGCAGGTTCAGCGGCTTGACCAGATGTTCGATGGCGTCGCGGCGGCGGTCCAATTCGTCTTGCGCGGTCTTTTCATGCGCCTTGAAGCGTTCACTCACGAGGCTGAGGAAGGTTTCCGAGTTCTTCTGCAAAACGCCCGAGGCAACGGTTGAAAACCGATCCTCGATTTCCTTTTTCATGCCGCGCAATTCATCCAGCCTAGCCTGATGCTCGCGTTGCAGGCTGTCATAGGCTTCGGATTTGGCGATGCGCGCGCGATATTCGGCGTTCAACTGCGCGCGGGTGTCGATCAGCTCGGCCTCAAGATCCGACATCCGTTCGGCCACTGCCTCAGAGGCTGCAAGCGCCTCACGCAGGTTTTGCGCCTCATCGCGGTAGGGCTGGGCCTGTGCGAGATCGGCGTTTGCCTCGGTCAGATTGCGACGCGCGGACAGCCAGAGCCATGCAAAGATCACCACCAGCACACAGGCCCCAAGTAGGCCCTGCACCAGCGGATCATTCAGATTCATCGTGATATTTCCGATCTGAATCATGTGCGGCCAAACAAGCGTTCGATGTCGCTTAGTTTCAGCTCCACATAGGTGGGGCGGCCGTGATTGCATTGGCCGGAATGAGGCGTGGCCTCCATCTGGCGCAGCAGTGCGTTCATTTCATCTGCGCGCATCTGGCGGCCCGAGCGGATCGAACCGTGACAGGCCATGCGCGACAACACGGCCTCGATGCGCGCCTGCACCAACTGGCTGTCGCCCAGATCGGAGAGCTCATCCAGCACATCGCGCAACAGTGCTTCGGCGTTAATCTCTCCCAGAACGGCGGGGGTTTCGCGCACCGCAATCGCCGCGCCGCCGAACGGCTCGATCCCTAGACCAAGCCGGGTCAATGTGTCGGCATGCTCTAGCAACAGCGCTGCATCGCCTGCCGAGAGTTCGACGATTTCGGGGATCAGCAGCGCCTGTGCGGGCACGCCGTTTTCGGCCATCTGGTGTTTCAGCTTTTCATAGACCAAGCGTTCGTGCGCGGCGTGCTGATCGACAATCACGATGCCGCGTTCGGTCTGCGCGATGATGTAATTCTCATGGACCTGCGCGCGCGCGGCGCCCAGCGGTTTCTCGGTCAGCGCGGGTTCCGGCGGGGCGGGGGCCTCGGCACGTGCAGAGGGCGCATAGTCGAACGCGGGGGCGCTTTCGGCGAAGGCCGGGGCTTGCCAGTCATAGGACGCGCGCGTTGCGCCAAGGCTGGGGCGGTCCATCTGGTAAATGCGCGGCGGCTGGCCAGCAGCGGG
>JAFGWK010000153.1 GCA_016937195.1 Paracoccaceae bacterium
ATCTCGTGGCCGATGCGCTTTGTACTGCCCTATCATCGCGACATGCGCTTTGAGAGTGAGACGCCGACCTCGAAACTGCTGTCTTTCGTTATGCCCTGGATGAAAGGCCGCCGCCCCGCCTGGCTGATCCGGCTGGGTTTGTTCATGTATGACCATCTGGGAAAACGAAAATTGCTGCCCGGCACATCGACGCTCGATCTGACACAAGATCCGGCGGGCAAGCCGCTCAACCCGAAATTTCATAAGGCCTATGAATATTCCGATGGCTGGGTTCAGGATGCGCGGCTGGTGGTGCTGAATGCGCGCGACGCCGAGGCGCGCGGCGCGCAAATCATGGTGCGCTCCAAGGTGGTTTCGGCGGCGCGCGAAGGCAAGCTTTGGCATGTCGTGACCGAGGGGCCGCAGGGGCGCGCCGATCACTATGCCAAGGCGCTGGTCAATGCGGGCGGGCCCTGGGTTGATCAGGTGTTGCGCACGACGATCGGGATCAACTCGACCGAGGGCATTCGTCTGGTGCGCGGCAGCCATATCGTGACGCGCAAGCTGTATGATCACGACAAGTGCTACTTCTTTCAGGGCGAGGACGGGCGGATCATTTTTGCGATCCCCTATGAGCAGGATTTCACGCTGATCGGAACCACCGATCAGGATCATCAGGGCGCGCCCTCCAAGGCCGAATGTACGCCGGAAGAACAAGATTATCTGTGCGCTTTCGCGTCGAAATATTTCGCCAAGCCGGTGACGCGCGCAGATATCGTCTGGACCTATTCCGGTGTGCGCCCGCTTTACGATGACGGTGCCAGTTCGGCCACGGCCGCGACGCGTGATTATGTGCTGTCTTTGAATGATGCGGGTGGCGCGCCCGTGCTCAACGTTTTTGGCGGCAAGATCACGACCTATCGGCGCTTGTCCGAACACGCGATGGAAAAGCTCGCGCCGTTTTTTCCGGGTCTTAAAGAGGCTTGGACGGCTGGTATCTCGCTGCCCGGTGGAGAATTCAAACCCCAAGATACGGCAAAGGTCACCGCTGATCTGGCGCAAGATTATCCGTTTTTGGGCGAGGCATGGACGCAGCGCATGATCCGCCATTACGGGCTGGATGCGCGCGAGATACTAGGGGCGGCGAAATCCACCGCCGATCTGGGTCGCGATTTCGGCGCGACGCTCAGTGAGGCAGAGGTGATCTGGCTGATGGACAAGGAATGGGCACGCTCGGCTCAGGATGTGATCTGGCGGCGCACCAAGCTGGGGTTGCGCCTGAGCGCAGAGCAGGTCGCCACGCTGGAGAGTTTCATGCGCCAACGCCTGTCCGATGATACTTAGACAAAGCGGCGCGATATGGCATCATGAGTTGGTCTCGAACGTCCACCTCTTACCTTTGGCAGGATGCGTAATATGACTCATATTCTTGCAATTGATCAGGGCACGACATCCTCGCGCGCGATCATTTTTGACGGGAAGCTGCGCCCGGTTCATTCGGCGCAGCACGAGTTTGGCCAGCATTTCCCGCATTCGGGGTGGGTCGAGCATGATGCGAATGAGATCTGGGATTCAGTTCTTGCCACTGCGCGGGAGGCAATCGAAATGGCTGGGATCACGCCGGATGATATCGTGGGCATCGGCATCACCAATCAGCGCGAAACCACCGTGGTCTGGGATCGCAAAACGGGCGAACCGATCCATAACGCGATTGTCTGGCAGGATCGGCGCACTTCGGAATTTTGCCGTGAACTGCGCGATGACGGGTTCGAAGAGACCATCACCGCGAGGACTGGCCTGCTGATCGATCCATATTTCTCGGGCACGAAACTGCGCTGGATATTGGAGAACATCGCGGGCGCACGGGCATGCGCCGAGGCGGGCGAGCTGGCCTTTGGTACGATTGACAGTTGGCTGATCTGGAAGCTGACGGGCGGCGCGGCGCATGTCACGGATGCGACGAATGCGGCGCGCACGATGCTGTATGATATCGCCAAGGGGCGGTGGTCGCGCTCGATTTGCGAACGTCTTGGCATCCCGATGAATATGCTGCCCGAGGTGCGCGACTGCGCCGCCGAATTTGGCATCGCGCAGCGCGATCTTCTGGGCGCTGAGATCCCAATCTTGGGCGTGGCGGGCGATCAGCAGGCCGCGACGGTGGGGCAGGCCTGTTTCAAGCCGGGCATGTTGAAATCGACCTATGGGACGGGGTGTTTTGCGCTGCTCAATACCGGGGATCAGATGGTGCGCTCGGATCATCGTTTGCTGACCACCATCGCCTATCAGCTTGATGGCAAGGTGACCTATGCGCTGGAAGGTTCGATTTTTGTGGCCGGGGCGGTGGTGCAATGGCTGCGCGACGGGTTGCAGATCATCGAGGCCGCCAGCCAGACCCAAAGCCTTGCCGAGGCCGCCGATCCCGAACAAGAGGTCATCATCGTGCCCGCCTTTACGGGGCTGGGCGCACCCTATTGGGAGGCAGAGTGTCGCGGTGCGGTTTTTGGGCTGACGCGCAGTTCCGGCCCGGCGGAATTTGCCCGCGCCGCGCTGGAATCGGTCGGGTTTCAGACCCGCGATCTGTTGGCCGCAATGCAGGCCGATTGGACTGATGATGCCCCCCCGACGCTGCGGGTGGATGGTGGCATGACCGCCTCTGATTGGGCGATGCAATTCCTTGCCGACATTCTGGGCGCGCCCGTAGATCGCCCGGAAGTGCTGGAAACCACCGCGCTGGGCGCTGCATGGTTGGCGGGTCACAAGGCTGGGATTTATCCCGACCAAGATGAATTCGCCAAGTCATGGGCGCTTGAGCGGACGTTTGAGCCACAGATGACCGAGGACATGCGCGCGACCCGTTATGCGCGTTGGCAAAAGGCGGTTAAGGCGACGATTGCTGCGGTTTGACGGGGCGCGCGGTTCGCGCCCCGAACGCGACTTAAGACGGCTCAATCATCAGCACATCGCCAAACTCATCGCGCAATTTGGTTTTTAGCACCTTGCCCGTGCTGCCCAATGGCAAGGTCTCCACGAAGATCACCTTATCTGGTACCTGCCAACTCGGGACCTTGCCCGCGTAGCTTGCCAGAATGTCCTCTTGGGTAACCTGCGAGCGGATTGCGCGTTGCACGATCAGCACCGGGCGCTCTGTCCATTTTTCATGCCGCGCAGCAATCGCGGCGGCATTGGCCACGCCGGGATGCGCGATGGCGATATTCTCCAGTTCGACCGTCGAAATCCACTCGCCGCCCGACTTGATAATGTCTTTTGAACGATCCCGAATGATCAGATAGCCGTTGGCATCCAGCGTTGCGATATCGCCCGTGTCAAACCAGCCATCGACCGTCAGCGCGCTTTCATCTTGGCCGAAATATTGCTCGACGATCCAGTGGCCACGAATCTGTAGCTCGCCTTGGGTTTGGCCATCGCGGGCCAGCACATGGCCCTGCGCGTCGACCAGTCGCAACTCGACCCCGAACGGCGGACGGCCTTGGCCAAAGCGGATTTCCTCGCGCGCGCTTTCGTCAAGCGGGCGATGCTTGGCGAGCAGTTGGTTCACCGTGCCAAGCGGGCTGGTTTCGGTCATCCCCCAAGCGTGGATCAGCTCGACCCCGTAACGGTCGCGAAACGCGCTAAGCATCGACGGGGGCAGGGCGGCCCCACCGACGACGGTGCGCTTGAGGCTTTCGGCTTTCGACCCTGTCGCCTCTAGCCCGTTCAGCAGTCCCATCCAGATGGTGGGCACGCCAAGCGCAAGGCTTACCTGTTCGGCGTCGATCAAGCGCGCAAGACTTTCGCCGTCAAGGTTTGGCCCCGGCAGCACCAGTTTGCACCCCGTCATCGCCGCAATATAGGGCACACCCCAAGCGTTGACGTGAAACATTGGCACCACCGGCATCACCGTTTCGCTGGCACCGATCCCAAGCCCGTCGGGCTGATTGCCCCCCAAGGAGTGCAGCACCGTCGAACGATGGGTATACAGCACCCCTTTCGGATTTCCCGTCGTGCCGGAGGTATAGCAAAGCGAGGAGGGCGTGGTCTCATCCAGCTCGGGCCATTGAAACTCGGGATCGCCCTCGGCGATCAGATCGTCGTAAAACAGCAGGCCATCGATCTGACTTGCAGCTTCATCGTCCTGTGGTCCTAAAAGAACAAAGGCTTTCACCGTGCTCAACTGTTGGCGCAGCGCGACAACGAGGGGCAGAAAGGTGCGATCAAAGAACAGCACGCGATCCTTGGCGTCATTGATGATAAAGCCCATTTGCTGGGGTGACAGGCGCGGGTTGATCGTGTGACAGACAAGGCCGGCGCCCGACACACCGAAGTAAATCTCAAGATGGCGGCAGTTGTTCCACGCGATTGTCGCGCAGCGATCGCCCAGAACCATCCCGCGCCTCTCAAGCGCCGAGGCAAGCTGGCGCGCATGGCCCATCACCGCGCCCCAGGTCGAGCGTTCAACACCGCCGGTCGTTTTGACCGAGACCACCTCGCCATCGGCGTGATAGCGTTGCGCGTGCGTTGCGATTGCGCTGATCAACAGCGGCATATGCATCATCGAATTCATCGTATCCTCCCGCTCGGCGAAAAGCCGACTCCGTTCCCACGCCCAACGTGGCCATCATCAGGATGCTTGGGAAGAGAGTTTTGCAAAGCCGCGCGGCATTTGGTGCAATAACGGTGCGTCATCGGGTTACGGGCGGATGGTCTTGCACGCGCTCTTGCGGTGGCAACGGCTCAACCGCTTGGCAAAACTTCGTCAAAGCCACATATAGCCTACGCAAAGGAGACCAGCATGAGCACGCGAAACTTATACGAGATTACCGGGCCGGATCGTGAGCACTTCTTGCAAGGCCTGGTCACCAATGATGTGCGCAAGCTGGCGCAGGGACCGATTTACGCGGCCCTGTTGACCCCGCAGGGGAAGTATCTGGCCGATTTCTTTTTAATCGCGCGCGGTGAGGCGATTGTGCTGGATATCGACGGTGTGATTGCCGATGCCACGATCAAGCGGCTGTCGATGTATAAGCTGCGCGCTGATGCTGCCATCGCTCCCTCCGAGTTGCAGGTGTATTGCGGCACCGGGCCCGCTCCCGAAGATGCGCTGATGGATCCGCGCGATTCAGCGATGGGTTGGCGGGTTTATGGAACGCGCTCGGGCGATGATGGCAGCGACTTCGATGCGATTCGTGTCGCCCATTGCATTCCCCAGACCGCGATCGAGCTGACGCCAGATACCTATATTCTGGAAGCCGGTTTCGAGCGGCTGCATGGCGTCGATTTCCGCAAGGGCTGTTACGTTGGCCAAGAGGTCACGGCGCGCATGAAGCATAAGACTGAGCTGCGCAAAGGCTTTGTCAGCGTGGCGGTGCAGGGGAGTGCCGATTCGGGTGACGAGATCACGCTTGATGGACGCAAGATCGGGCAACTCTTTACACGTGCGGGGGATCGCGCCATTGCCTATCTGCGTCTGGATCGCGCGAGCGGCGAAATGCAGGCCGGATCGGCGCAGATCACATTAATATGACCACGTCGCCTACGCGGTTTTGGCAAAGGTCAATACCCTGTGCGCGCTTTCTGTGTGAGCGTGTTGAGGTGGAAACGAACGGTGCATTTTGCAACTTCGGCGTCTCTGAAGAAATATCCTCAAGAGCGGGTTTGTGTAGAGAAATTTACGCAACATTATGATTTGTATGATTAAAAGCTGCTGCCTTGTGATCGCTTGGCACCCGGTTTTCGGCCCGCTACGCCCTTGAATTCTCGGTGTCCTTGCTTAGATCGGGGCATGAAATACCCTGCTCAAAAAAGAGATATGCGATCTTTGATGGGTGTGGTATGCGTCAGGCGCATATCTGACATGTGCTAAGGACCGTATCGAATCGGCGCCAAAGAGCCATAGATGGCCGTCACGCCGCAAAACGCAAGAGCAATAACAAAGGACGGAAACATGCGCGATTTTGTTGATGGCTCGGCCTTCAATTACGAACAGGGCCAGCGGGCCCGCAAGTTGTTTGCCGCCGTGGTGTTGGCTGCTCTCGATGATGCTATCGCTGACGACAAGAAATACGGCAACGGCCCCGAGCAGATCGCCCGTTGGGCGCGTTCGCGTGACGGTCGCGAAGTGCTGTCCTGTGCGGGCATCGATCCCAACGAGCGGGTGGTCAACGGGCTGATGGAGTTCGTTGGAAAAGGTGTGCGCACCTCGGTGGCCCTGTCGCGCGAGGAAAGCGAACGTCGTATGGCTGCGAACTCGGATGAGGCAGAAGCGGCCTAAACCCGAGACCAGGATACTTGCATGAAAAACGGCGTGTCCCGAGATGGTCACGCCGTTTTCTTATGTCTCTATGCTGGCGCGTAGGATGCGCGCTATCGCCGTGTTATTCGAGGTCGCGGCTCACGAGCGCACGTTGGATCTCGCGGCGCACCAATTTGCGCACATTCCGCGTGATCCGTTCGCCGATGAGCCCTCGCAACTCTTTACGGATCAGATCGGATACCAGCGCGTGCAGTGCGTCTTCGTCAATGGGTAGGGCAGCTTCGATCAGATCGCTATTCTCTTCGTTGCTATCGATATCGGCCAGCTCGGGGAATTCATCCTCAAGTGCAATCTCTTCGCGTGTGCTTTCGTAAGTTGAGGCACGGTGCGGCGCGTCGGAATGAACTTCGGCAGCATCGCCCAGATGTAGGCGGCGGGGCGATGTGGGGGGCGAGACCAGTTCGGCATCTTCAATCGCATCGGCAGGCGACAGGTCAAGATCGGGCCAGTGCGGGTCTTCCAACGCGCTTTCGGCCCAATCAGCATGTTGCAAGTCAGGATCAATGTCGGATGGGTCGTTTGCGGACGCCGTTGAGGGCGTATCAGCGTTCATCCTGGCTTCCGTTACAGATTCCAAGCCGCTGTCGTCGTCTTCAAGCGGCCCAGAGCCCAACATGTCTGGCTGCGTAAAGTCGGTATTCTCGACGCGCAAATCCGCTTCATCAAAGCTTTCTGGTAAATCGGCGAGCGGCGCCATTCCGGCCGCGGTAAAGGGATCTCCAGTTTCGGATTCAAACTCGGCTTCGCTTTCAGAGACTTCCGCTGCAAGCCGCGCGATCGTATCTTCAAGCTGCGTCAACTCATCGCCGAGACCTGCGTCAGTAGCGGGGACCTGCACAGCAAGGTCGTCTGTTTGCGGCCAGTTCGGCGCAGCGCTGTCATCGAAATCCGGTTCCCAATCTTGTGGAGCGCTCATCGGGGTGGGACGTGGCGCGTCGGATGGCGAAATAGCTGCGGACTCAAGTGATTGAGTGGTTTTACCCACAGGAGAGCCATGTGCCTTTTTCGCCACCTTAGCCCTTGGCGGTTCCGTCACATCGACTGACGTATCCTGTGAAACAAGCTGGGCTGGTGTCAGAACCAATGTATCGGGTTCTGATGTCAACGTCTGCACGCTTACAGACGGGCGCGTGTCCTGCGACACGAGCCGGCGGATGGAAGACAGCACGTCCTCGATATCAGGTCGGGTAGTTCCGGTTTCAGCCATTGTAGCGCCATCCTGAGGCGCGAAACGACGCCTGTCCAGTCTCAGTCAATGAAAGAAATGTAGCAAATCGTATTTGTGACGGTCGATTTGACATTGAGTCTACGGACAGGCGCGGGCGAAATGGGACCGCGCCTGTCACGCAATCAATTTTGGCCGATGGCCTGCAAGACACGATCAAGCTTCTTGCCCTGTGGGCTAAGCGTGATGGGCGCATTGCGCACGGCGTTGTAATAAGCTGCCGGATCATAAGTCGGGACACCAAGTTTGAGGTTTTCTACCGTCAACAAACCCATAGAGGACAAAAGTTGATAATATGCTACCTGCAGCGTGGCCGCTGCGTTGATCCGTCCGGCTTGCGCATCCAGCAAGTCTTGTTCTGCTGACAGCACGTCCAACGTGGTGCGTGCGCCCAGCAGTGCCTCTTCCTTGACGCCGTTATAGGCGGTGCGGGCCGCTGAGACCTGCTGATCATAGGCTGAAATCTGCGCCCGCGCGATTTCAATTGCCGACCATGCATTGGCCACCCCTTGCGAGACAGTCACTCCGGCCTGGCTCAACTGCGCGCGCGCCGATTGCGCATTGGCGATAGCTTGACGCTGCGCCGAGACCAGCGATCCGCCACCGTAAAGCGTTTGGCTCATATCGATACTGGCCGATGTGCCATGCGCCCCACCTTCATCAAGCCCATAGCCCAGCGTGCCGGTTACCTTGGGCATGCGGTTGGCCCTAGCGAAATCAATCGCCAGATCATTGGCCGCAACAGAATGCTGAAGCTGCTTGATTGAGGGCTGGCTCCGCAGCGCAATCGACTGCGCTGCCGCGAGAGTCTTGGGGAGTGTCGGCGTTTTCGGGAAGGCCGATAGCTTGCCAGGATAGTGCCCGGTTGCAGCCTTGTAGGCTTCACGGGCAGATCTTAGGTTCCCTTGCGATGAGGCAAGCGACGCGCGCGCCGAGGCCAGCTGCGCCTGCGCCAGAGAGACGTCGGTCTTGGTCACTTCGCCCACTTCAAACCGATCATTAGATGCCTTGAGCTCTTCATTCAGCAACCGCACCGAGTTCTGGTTGATCGCGACCTGTTCCGATGCGCTTTTCACATCGGAATAGGCTTGAACCGCCGAAAGCAGGACGGATTGTTCGATCGAGCGCAGCCCTTCACGAGTTGCGAGAACCGTTTCTTTTTTAATCGCAACGGCGATCCGATTGCGCCCAAAACCGAGCAGCGTCATCGTTGCGCCCAGCGTGGTCGAAGCCGCGCGCGATGTGAGCGGTTGTCCGGTCGTGGCGGACTTGTTGGTGTGCTGTGCGGTGTAATCGGCGGTCCATTGAATAACCGGTCGCAGCGCGGCAACGGCCTGCGCCACATCTTCATCTGCGGCGCGCAACGTGGCGCGGTTTTGTTCAAGCAGATTAGAATTTCGGTAAGCCGAGACCAGCGCATCGGCCAGCGTTTCGGCACTGGCCGCGATCGGAGCGGTCACTAGAAGTAGCGAGCTTGCACCCGCAAAAACAAAATTTTTCAAGCTCTTACGAAGCATGCCTCTGCCCTCGATTTCTGTTCGCGCCGGTTCTATACACCAGCATTCGTAACGACTGAGTGTACACCCAATGCGTGTTTAATCAATTCGCGCCAGTGACGCGTTGAAAAGTTGTGCCTTTCAGAGCACGAAGCCCCGTTCAGCCACAAATCCCGGAAGGACCGGCGCGGTGCCATTGAAAATATCGCGCCAGTTGATCTGATCGTCGATTTTATAGCCGATTCGGGCGATTCCAAGCGCACCTTCCATGAAGATCGCCGTGATGCGGCCACCCTCTTTGAGTTGCGCTAGAATGGCATCGGGCACTTGTTCGACTGCGCCCTCAATGATGATTGCGTCATAAGGTCCGTGCTGCGCGGCACCTTCAGCCAGATCTCCGGAAACGACGGCGACATTATCGGCCGCCATTTCTGACAACAGCGTTTCAGCCTGAGGCGCCAACTCGTCGATATCAAGCGCAACAACTGCCTCGGAAAGTCGCGCGATGACGGCTGCCGAATAGCCCAGCCCGCAGCCGATATCGAGCACTAGATCATCGGGCTGCAGATCGAGGGCATCCAGCATTTTGGTGAAACTGCGCGGTTCCAACAAAACCCGACCCGGCGCGATTTCCAGGTTTTCGCCAATATAGGCGGCCTCACGCCGTCCTGGGGGCACGAATTCCTCGCGCGGAACATGAAGCATGGCCTCGATAATTGGGAATTTGGTCACGTCATTAGGGCGAACCTGCGTATCCACCATCATGGTGCGGCGCGTAGCAAAATCTTGCATGGTGTGAACTCTTCGGTGTGAAACCTTCAGTCTGAGTTTTGCCATAGAACCCCGCACGGGGCAAGGAGAGCTAGACCCTTGAGCTTTAACCCCGCGCACATCAGGCGCGCGTCCTGCGCACAATCGTCTCCAAGGGCTCAGATGCCCCTTGCGCGAAGCCCGGCGATACCGTATCTGATCGCGCACACCACGGATGGCGAGTTGGCGGAGTGGTGACGCAGCGGATTGCAAATCCGTGTACAGGAGTTCGATTCTCCTACTCGCCTCCAATGATTTCAAAGACTTGTGCCATGCTTTTGCTAAGGGTGCGCGAGTTTTGAAACAGGCTTTGAAACATTCATGTGTCCTTCTTGTTCTGTTCAAAACGATTCCGCGCGTCCTGCGCACGCGTTGCTAGTTCGCGTTGGCGGATTGCTCCTCCATATTTTTTCAGCATCTCGACGCCTGAATGGCCCGTGACGGCTTTCACCATCTCGTCGTCACAACCTGATTCATACAATTCGATCGTCGCATTCGTTCGTAGACCGTGGGTGACAAAGTTTGCTGCGTCAGGGTGCTCCATCCGTTGTTAACCCGCCGATTTCGCTACTATCACCCGACCATAGCGGCCATTCGCCTGCAACGCAGCATCCGGCACTCTGGGCTCGGAGCGGACTTGCGGCCGCGCAGCGAGATGAGCACTCGCCTGGCTAGACTGCCCGTAGCTCCCGGCCCATATGCAACCCTAAGCGATGCGATCAGCGCGCGAGCCCCTGCGTCTCCAGAGCTTTCACGGTCTCGGGCAGCCGCTCGAGTCGGTCGCGCACTTCTAGGATCAGGCGCGGGGTTGCCGCGCTGCACGCCAGAGCGGCGAAGACCGCAGCCCAGGGGATCGTGCCTTCGCCCGGATGCCAGTGGCGATCCGCATAGCCATCGGCGTCCTGCAGATGAACATGGCCAAGAAGGGCCCCGGCCTGCGTGATGTAATCCACCACCGGCGGCGCGCCGTAGCGGCCATGGGCGAGCGCCGCATGCCCGGTGTCGATCGAGACGCGCAGCTGCGGATCGTCGATCGCCTGCACCACGCGCACGCGCGCTGAGGGGTCGGTATCGTCGATATTCTCCAGCATCAGGGTGCAGCCGATCTCACCTGCCCGCTGCAGAACCGGGGCGAGGCAGTCGGCCATCGCGTTCAGCATCTGGTCTGCAATCGCAGGGTAGTTGTCGCGGTTGAGCAGGTGCCAATAGGTGAAGGGCGAATGGACGACCATATGGCTGCCGCCCAGAGCTTCGGCTATTTCCAACCCTTTGAGCAGGCGGCGCTGGATCACCGCGCGGATCTCGGTATCAGGGTTAGACAGGTCGAGCCCGAAGAACGGCCCGTGAATGCCGCGCTGGCCGCGATGGCCTTCGAGCGCAACCTTGTAGCTCGCGATGAGATCGGTCGGGTCGCCCGCGATGACATCGGGCATGACGAAATCCTGAATCTCGATCGCGCGCGCGGGCTCGAATATCCAGTCGCGCAGGGTGTCGAGATCGCGGCGCTGGATGGCGGCGCCCAGAAGCGGAAGGGTCATGGGAAACTCCTCATTTGATACCGGCGCGCATGAAGCTCTGGACGAACTGGCGCTGGAAAAGCAGGAAAGCGATCAGCAGGGGCGCCGAGGTCATCAGCGTGGCCGCGTTGATCACCGACCATTCGGTGCCGCTATCGGTGGTGGCAAAGACCGACAGGCCGACGGTTACGGGGCGGGTCTCGACCGAGTTGGTGACGATCAGCGGCCAGAGAAAATTGTTCCAGTGGTAGCTGACCGAAACGAGCCCAAAGGCGAGATAGGTGGGTTTTGCGAGCGGCACATAGACCCGCCAGAGGATCGACAGCGGTCCGGCCCCTTCGATCCGCGCGGCATCGTCCAACTCGCGCGGGACGGTCATGAAGGCCTGCCGGATCAGGAAGACGCCGAAGCCCGAGGCGATA
>JAFGWK010000154.1 GCA_016937195.1 Paracoccaceae bacterium
TTCGGCGGCATCTTTCAGCGCGCGCGTTTGCGCGCCTGAAAACTGCACCGCGATCCCGTCATCGGCCCCGCCCGCGCGGAAGCGGCGAAAGCTGATCTCTTCGACCAAAGGCAGGCGCGGCATTTCCTGTTGCAGGCGCGCGACGAAATCAAAGCTAGAATAGGGCCGATAGTCGGGGTCGATCACCTCAATCGAAATCGAACCCAGCAGATCTGTATCCTTGGTGTCAGCCGAGGCCAGAGAGCGCCCCGATGCGCCCCCGATTTGCGCGATGGCATATTCCACCGGATTAACACCGTATTCATCCTCAAATTCCTTGGCGACGCGATCAATCGTAACCTGCATCGTGCGCATCATCTCGACCGTGTCCGCGCGTTTCGCACCCTCAACCATCGAGAAAGCCCCGTTCACCGTGCTTTGTTCGGGCGGGTTGAAAAAGCGCCATTGCACCTTACCCCCGATCACGAACGACACCTGCCACGCCAGCAGTGCAATCGCCGCAGCAATCACCGGATAGCGCAGCTTCACAACTGCACGCGTCAGCGGTTTCATCACCCGGCCACGGAACCAGTCCAGCCCCGCATTCACCTTGCGCGAGGGCCAGTCATACCATTTCTCATCCGCGCTATGGGCCAGCGCGTGGCTCATGTGATTTGGTAGGATCAGGAAGCACTCAATCAGCGAGGCCAACAGCACCGCAATGACCGTATAGGGGATGTCGACAATCATATTGCCCATGCGCCCGCCGATCACGGTCAGACCGGCAAAGGCAATCACCGTTGTCAATGTCGAGGCAAATACCGGCGCTGCCATGCGCCGCGCTCCACGTTCCGCCGCCACGACGGGCAGCTCGCCCAAATGGCGCGCGCGGAAATCGGCGTGCTCGCCCACCACAATCGCATCATCCACCACGATCCCCAGCGTCAAGATCAGCGCAAAGATCGAGATCATGTTCAGCGTCATGCCGGAAAAATACATCACCGCCAAAGCCGCCGCCATTGAGGTCGGGATCCCCATCGCCACCCAAAACGCGGTGCGCGCATTGAGAAACAGGAACAGCAGCGCCAGCACCAGACCCAAGCCCAGAATGCCGTTGCCCAATAGCAGATCCAGACGTTGCGTGATCAAATCCGAGCGCGTGCGCACCAGATCCATTGACGTGCCTGCGGGCAGTGTGGGCTGCATCGTGTCGATGACGCCTTCGACCTTTTTCTGAATCGCGATTGCATCGCCCGCCGCAGAGCGCGCAATGTTGATCACCACCGCCGGATGATCCCCCACGAAATAGGCGCGGTTGCGATCTCCACCATCAACGCGGATATTGGCCACATCCCCGATCGTGAGTTGCGAGCCATCCTCTTCTGTGCGGATCACAAGGGCTGCAATTTCGGGCGCAGTACGCCGCTCGGTGCCTGTGGTGACTCGCGCGGCGCCACTTGCCACGTCGCCTGCAGGATCGGTTGCGGCCTCGGCCGAAATCACGCTGATGATCTGGCTCAGCGTTACATCATGGGCCATCATCGAGACGGTGGGCACTTCGACGACCGTTTCGGGCGCGGCGATCCCGGCCAGCGAGGTGCGCGTAACCCCCTGCTGATACAGCCGCACCACAGTTTCGTCGCCCAACCGTCCAAGCTGTTCGGGCGAGAGCGGCCCGGTGATCACCAGATCTGTCACCGTGTCACGCCAGACACCGCGCGAAACTTCAGGGTCTTCGGCCCCTTCGGGCAGATCGCCCGCTGTCGCCAGCGCGTTTTCTACATCATTGACCGCACGCGACATGTCCCAGTCGGGTTCGAATTCCAGCGACATGCGCGCCGATCCTTCAGAGGCACGACTTTCCGAGCTTTCGACCCCTTCGACCGCGATCAGCGATGGCTCAAGCACCTGCACAATCGCGCGGTCAACCTCTTCGGCGCCGGCACCGTCCCATTTCACGGTGACGGTGATCGATTCTTCAACCGAGTCGGGAAAGAACTGCGCGCGCATACGCGGCACAGCGACGATCCCGGCGCACAGCATGATGACCAGCACGATATTGGCCAGCGTGGCATGACGCGTGAACAGACCGATCAGGCCGTGAGAGTCCGGTAAATCTTTGGTTTTGTTTGGATCGGCCATCTTATCCCCCGATCCGCGATTCAAGCTTTTCAACGGTGGCCACCGGCACTTCGTCTTGGTTCAGCTCTGCCAGAAACCGCTTTTTGGCGTTGTCGGGCATCGCCGTGTTGGCCTGCACAAAGGCGATCAGCTTGGCGCGACGCTCGGCATCCAGTTTAACAGTATCAGCAGGTTCAGGCGCGCCAGTTTGCCCCGGACGCAGCGGGCGCAGCTTGATCCCGCGCCCCAAAAGCGGCGTGCGCTCGGCCACGATCTCGGTCCCGGCTTTGAAATCTGCGCGGATGATCACATTGTCGCCCTGACGGCGCAGTACGGTGACGGGAGCTTCTTCCAGACGGTCCTCAGCACCCAGCACCAGCACGGTGTTTTGCGCATCCACTGCCGATGACGGGATTTCGGCAACGTTTCTCAAAGCAGGTTCTGCAAGGCGCACGGTCACGAAATCACCCGGGCGCAGCACCTGCGCGCCCTGTGCGATGGTGGCATACAGCAAACGGCCCGTCACCCCGGCCTCGACAGCGGCGGACACTCGCGAGAGGGTGCCTTGCGCCTCAATCGCGCCCCCGGCGGTCTCAAGCAAAACCGTGACCGGCAAATCGCGCAGATTGCCCTGCGCATCAGTAAGGCGCGCGAATTGCCCGGTCGAGACGCGAAACGCCACGTCCAAAGCGCTTGGATCAATCAGCATCCCCAGCATTTCGTTGCTGGAGACCAGCCCGCCCTGAACAGCCGTCACATCCGCCAGACGACCAGCGAACTCGGCCCGGATTTCGGTGTCGCGCAGCTTGCGCTCGGCCTCGGTGAGGGTGATCCGGGCGCGCGTCAGCCCGGTGCGCGCGCTGTCTAGCTGGGCTTGCGCCAAAGACAGGGCCGAACGGCGATTAAGTACCGCCTGATCCGCCGCCGATGCGGCCAGCTCTGACGTTTCCAGCGTGGCCGTCGCGCCTACGCCGCGGTCTGACAGCGACTGCTGGCGGGCAAGCGCCTTAATGCGCAAGTCGGCCTGACGCTGCGCAGCGATCACATCATCACGCGAAATTTCCAGCGCGCGTTCTGCCTGTGCCAACGCGGCCTCTGCCTCAGAGACCGAGGCCACCGCACTGTCGCGCGCCGCCTGCGCCTCTGCGGGATCAAGCTTGACCAGAAGCTGTCCCTTTTGCACCGCTGCGCCATCTTCGAAATTGGGGGCCAATTCGACAATCGTCCCACCGCTTGCAGCGCGCAACTCCAACTCGCGCGTGGAATTCACCTCGCCGTAAGCCGTCAGAGTCGGCGAAAGCGTGGTAAAATCCACCGCCATCACATTGGCTGCAAAGACGCGTTCGCGCGCAGTCGGGGCGCGCCCTGCGCCGGCCTTGCGGGCCTCCAACGCGCTATAAATCGAAAACCCGCCGATCGCCAAAAGGCCAAGCGTCAACGCCAGTAAAAACAGCCCCATCAGGGAACGGGTCAGGAACCGCATATCGTCTCCAGTGTCATCCTAGGTGCGGCGTTTCACGAACGCCCACAATCGCGCGAGGTCACATTACCCTGCCAAACGAGGGCGAGGGAATGACTTTCTATACGCATAAAGGCGCCACTTCTGTCACTTTTTCACGAAACTGCGACCGTTTATCGCGCTTTAGCCCTGCTGATCGAGCCGGGCGCGGATTGAAAGCAGATCGGCCCAAGCCTCACGCTTGGCGGCGGGGTTGCGCAGCAGATACGCAGGATGGAACATCGGTAGGGCAGGACGACCGAACGCCTCGGTCCAAGTGCCACGCAGCCGGGTCACCCCGCGCTTACCCAAGCCCGCCGCGCACGCGACATTGCCCATAAGCACCACCAGATCGGGATCGGCCAGATCGACATGACGGGTCAGGAACGGCAACATCTGCGCGATTTCATCAGGCTCGGGGTCGCGATTGCCCGGTGGCCGCCACGGCAAGACATTGGTGATATACAGTCCCGCCAACGCATCGGGCGCGTCACGCGACAAACCGATGGCCCCAAACATCTGATCCAGCAGATGTCCTGCCTGACCGACAAAAGGTCGCCCCTTTTGGTCTTCCTCACGCCCCGGCGCCTCGCCGATCACCATCACGCGGGCCGCAGGCATGCCATCGGCAAACACCGTATTGCGCGCGCCCTTTTTGAGATCGCACAAATCATAGGCATCAATCGCAGCACGCAGCGCCTCAATCGACTCTGCCTTGCCCGCAAGGTCGCGCGCATGTGCCAACGGATCGGGGCCCACAGCTTGCGCCATTTCCGCCACCGGTGGCAAATTCGCGCCAGCCAGTGCGGGCTCGGGGGCGTCCGGCTTGGCCTCAACACGTTTCTCGGGCAGCGCGTAACAATCGACCGGATCATCGCCAATCGCCGTGTCCACGCCCATCTCAAGCTGCCATTCCAGCGCAGCGAGGGCGGCGTAATAATCCAATTCAGGCGGGGCGTGAGTCTCCATCGCGCCAAGTTACGCGCCCGCGCTGCTGCGGTAAAGCGGCTGGACGCGCGCGCGCCCTTTTGCCATAAGCGGGCACAGTGAAAATCGGAGCAATCGCATGGCTTTTCGCCCACGCCACCTTCTGGGGATTGAACATCTCAGCCCCGAAGACATCCGCACCGTTCTCGACTTGGCCGATCAATACGTCGATTTTAACCGTCGCACGGTGAAAAAGACCGACGCCCTTGCGGGCATGACGCAAATCAACATGTTCTTTGAAAATTCGACACGCACGCAGGCGAGTTTCGAACTCGCTGGCAAGCGGCTGGGCGCGGATGTCATGAACATGGCGATGCAGACATCGAGCGTGAAAAAGGGCGAGACGCTGATCGACACGGCCCTGACCCTGAACGCGATGCATCCCGACCTGCTGGTGGTGCGCCACGGCAGTTCGGGCGCGGTCGATCTGCTGGCGCAAAAGGTTGAATGCGCGGTGATCAACGCTGGGGACGGCAAGCATGAACACCCCACGCAGGCGCTGCTTGATGCGCTCACGATCCGGCGCGAGAAGGGGCGCATCCATCGCCTGACGGTTGCGATTTGTGGCGATGTGGCCCACTCGCGTGTAGCGCGCTCTAACCTGTTATTGCTGGGCAAAATGGAAAACCGCGTGCGCCTGATCGCGCCGCCCACCTTGATGCCCTCGGGCGTGGCCGAATTCGGCTGCGAGGTTTATGACGACATGCGCGAAGGGCTGAAAGACGCCGATGTGGTGATGATGCTGCGCCTTCAGAAAGAACGCATGGATGGCGGTTTCATCCCGTCCGAGCGCGAGTATTTCCACCGCTATGGGTTAGATGCGGAAAAGCTGACCTATGCGAAACCCGACGCCATTGTCATGCATCCCGGCCCGATGAACCGGGGCGTGGAAATCGACGGTACGATCGCCGATGATATCCACCGCTCGGTTATTCAGGAGCAGGTCGAAATGGGCGTGGCGGTGCGCATGGCAGTGATGGACCTGCTGGCGCGCAACCTGCGTGCCGATCGCGGTCGCGCGCTGACGGGAGAAACCTATGTCTGAGATCAAACGCGACGAGGTGATGAACTATCGCCCCGGCCCCGACAGCGAATTGCCGCTGGATGAGGGAGAGCGCGTTCTGGCCACCTTCCTGCCGGACCGCAAACGCTATTGGACCGATCACGCGATTCTGGCGGTGCTCGGGGTGGTGCTGGTCTCGGCCGCGCTATTTTGGCTCAACCGTCCCGCCCAAGTGCCGATTGCGGGCTTTGCCATCGTCATCGGGATGGCTGCGCGTGGGCTCTATTTCCGCTCTGAGGCCTTCGCGCGGCGTTGGCAACTGACCGACCGCCGCCTGATCGGACCGCAGGGACGTCAGGTGATGCTACTGGAAATCGCGACCGTGCGCGCGCTGATGGGCGATGTGCAGCTGGTGACGAAATCGGGCGGTAAGCACCTGATCCGCCATCTCGCCGACGCCGCCCTGGTTGTTGCCGAGATCGAGCGCACGAAAAACCATCGCGCCGCCCAACGCGCCGCTGAGGGCGAAGCCGAATGAACCCCGATTTCGCGCGCATCGACATCTTCCGCCCCAAGGAGGCCATGGCATGACCCTGTTCTTACAAAATGCCCGCCTGATCGACCCCGAGGCGCTAAGCGAAACCACCGGAAATATCGTCATCGACAATGGTGTGATCGCCGCGATTGGCGACATGTCTGCACCGCCCGACGCGCAGGTGATCGAGTGTGGCGGCAAATGTCTGGCCCCCGGCATCGTCGATCTTGGCGTCAAGATCGGTGAACCGGGTGAGCGTCATATGGAAAGCTTCCGCTCGGCGGCTTTGGCGGCTGCGGCTGGCGGCGTCACCACGATTATCGCGCGCCCCGACACCGCGCAGGCCATCGACAACCCCGAGACGCTTGAATTCGTCACCCGGCGCGCCGCTGACGCCCCCGTGCGCATCCTGCATATGGCGGCACTGACCAAGGGGCGCGAAGGCCGCGAGATGACCGAGATCGGCTTTTTGCTGGATGCCGGGGCCGTGGCCTTTAGCGATGGCGTGCATGTCTGCGAGCACACCAAGGTTTTGCAGCGCGCCTTCAGCTATGCTGCCAGCCTCGGCGCGCTGGTGATTGGCCACCCCCAAGACCCCGGCCTGTCTAAAGGCACCGTCGTCACCTCGGGCAAATTCGCTAGCCTGCGTGGCCTGCCCGGCGTCTCGCCCATGGCTGAACAGATGGGTCTGGAACGTGACCTCGCCCTCGTGGAAATGACCGGGCTGTCCTATCACGCCGATCAAATCACCACTGCGCGCGCCCTGCCCGCGCTGGCGCGTGCCAAGGCAGCGGGGCTGGATGTGACAGCAGGCGTGTCGATCCATCATCTGACGCTGAATGCGCTGGATGTGGGCGACTATCGGACGTTTTTCAAACTTACCCCGCCCCTGCGCGATGAAGACGACCGACTGGCTGTGATCGCAGCACTGGGCGATGGCGTGATCGACGTGATCTGCTCCATGCACACCCCGGCGGACGAGGAATCCAAACGCCTTCCGTTCGAAGAGGCCGCCTCTGGAGCGGTCGGCCTAGAAACGCTGCTGCCAGCCGCGATGCGTCTGTATCACGCGGGTCAGCTGACATTGCCGCAACTGTTTCGCGCAATGGCGCTGAATCCCGCGCGCCGCCTTGGCCTGCCCCAAGGTCGTCTAGCCGAGGGCGCGCCCGCCGATCTCGTGCTGTTCGATCCGGATGCGCCATTCGTGCTGGATCGCTTTAAACTACGCTCGAAATCCAAGAATACGCCGTTTGACACCTCTCGAATGGAAGGTAAAACACTTGCCACTTTCGTCGCGGGCGTGCAGGTTTATAACAACGAAGAATAAAAATAACGCGATCAGAGGCGAGGGCAGACAATGCCAGGAGTTGAAAACGGGGCCACCTGGTTTGGGTTGGTGGCCGCTTTAGGCTATTTACTAGGGTCCGTGCCGTTTGGCATGGTCATCACGCGCATGCTTGGCATGGGCGATCTGCGCAAGATCGGATCCGGCAATATCGGCGCAACCAACGTGCTGCGCACCGGAAACAAACCGGCAGCGCTTGCGACCCTTCTGCTCGATAGCGGCAAGGGCGCGATTGCGGTTCTTGTTGCGCGCTATTTTCTGGGTGAGACAGCGGCGCAGGTCGCAGGTGCTGCCGCGTTCATTGGCCATATCTACCCGGTCTGGCTGCGCTTTCAGGGCGGCAAGGGAGTAGCGACTTTCCTTGGAACGATGATTGCGCTGGCTTGGCCCGTGGGGCTTGCCGCCTGTGCGATGTGGTTGCTGACAGCTATTGTCACGCGGATTTCGTCGCTGTCGGCGCTGGTCTCGGCGGCGGCCACCGTGCCGCTGGCCTATGCGTTCGGGCATCGCGACTTGATGATGCTGGCGGCAGGCCTGTCGGTACTGATCTTCTGGCGCCACCGCGGTAACATTGCGCGACTGGCTGCAGGCGTTGAACCCAAGATCGGCAAAAAGGGCTAAGCCCGAAGCGAGGGAAACAAGATGATGAGTTTCGGAGACAGCGTTCGCACCTGCATAAAGCAGAAATACGCAACCTTCGCGGGCCGCGCCCCGCGCGCGGAATTCTGGTGGTTCACGCTGTTTTATATGCTCGTGCAAATCGCCACGAATATCCTCGACACACTGTTCTTTGGCACGGGAAAGGTCTCAAGCGGCCCCGGCTTCTGGGCCTATAACAGCAATGGCGGGCCGCTCTCGATTATCGCAGCCCTCGCCCTTTTGGTGCCAGCACTTGCCGTCACAGTGCGTCGGCTTCACGACAATGGGAAATCGGGATGGTGGGTGCTGCTGTCCCTGATCCCGCTAATCGGCGGGCTGGTGTTGCTGTTCTTCTTCGTGCAGCGCTCGCAACCCGGTGACAATGGCTACGGACCCGATCCGCTTCGACAAGTTTGAACTAAATTCGGGGGCTCTGCCCCCGGCCTGCGGCCTCCCCCGGGATATTTCCGTCAAGAGGAAGACAGGCAGTTTTCCAACTTCCTCTTGATCCAAATATCCTGCAGGGGTCCGGGGGTGCAAAACCCCCGGCGCTCACCATCCGCGCTGTGCCAAATGCCGCAAACCGTTGGTAACATCTGCGCGCACCGCAAGGCGTAAGGCAGGCTCATCGCCTGCGCGCAAGGCGGCCAAGATCATGCGGTGGTGGCGCGGTGGCTCATTGCGTTGCACCCGGCCGTAGAGAGCGCGCATCGTCGGTCCCAGTTGCAGCCAAACGGTCTCGGCCACCGCCAGGATCGCGGGCGATTGGGCGCGCAAATACAGCGTACGGTGAAAATCCAGATTGGTGCGGATATAGCCCACCGCATCCTGTTTCGCGACCGCCTCGGCGTTGGCGGTGTTGATCGCGCTTAGCCGGTCGATCAGCGCGAAATGGGCGCGCGGCAGGGCGCGCGCAGACAGCTCCGGCTCAATCAACGCCCGCAACGCGGCCAGTTCCTCAATGCGCTCGTTGGACAGCTCAGGCGTACTGACCCGCCCCGAGGCTGTCAGCGTCAACGCCCCCTCCGCCACCAGCCGACGCAACGCTTCGCGCACCGGGGTCATCGACACGCCATGCTGCTTGGCCAGACCGCGCAGCGTTAGCGCCTGACCGGGCAACATTTCCCCCACCATGATCTGCTGGCGCAGTTGGCGATACAGCCGATCATGCGCGGCGGTTTCAATGGGGCGGGTGGAGATCGTCGTCATGGCGGGATTTGTGATCACATTCACACGCGCCGTCAATCACGAAAGATACAAGCACACAGAAGATCAGTCGCGAAACCGGATCGCATGCAGACGCGAGCCCTCGCGTTTCAGCCAAGCGCGCTCGGCCTTAAAGCTGGGGCGCAGCCGCGCCACCTGAGCCCAAAACGCGCTGGAATGGTTCATCTCGACCAGATGGGCGACCTCATGAGCCGCGACATAGTCGAGCACCTCTGGCGGCGCCATAATCAGCCGCCAGCTATAAGACAGTGCCCCGGTGTGGCTACACGATCCCCAGCGTGATCGGGTATCGCGCAGCGTGATTCGCGTGATCGGGCGATCGACCTGCTCAGCGTAATGCGCACTCGCCTGATGCAGTCGCAAACGGGCCGCATGTTTGAAAAATGTCTCGATGCGCAGGCCAAGTTTATCCGGGTCTTGCGGGGCCAGCAGCCGCCCCCCGTCGAGGCGCGGCGATCGCAGCGCACCGGGTTCCAAAATCAGCTCGCGCCCCTCAAAGGGCACCGTCTCACCGAATCGCAACATGCGCGGCGGCACGATCCCCCCAAGCGTGCGGCGCAGCCACTCTGTCTGGCTGCGCGCAAAGGCCAAGGCCTCGCGCTCTGAGGCCCCTTTCGGGATCGTCAGTGCCACACGCCCATCCGCCCGCGACACCCGCAACGAGAACCGCCGCGCGCGCGCCGAGCGGCGAAAGACCAGCTCCAGTTCGGGCAATTCGGGAATGTGGGGCGGGCTGGGCACGCAAGAACTCCTTGGGCAGTTGGGACGCAGATCGCAGATAACCGCACGAAAGGCTTTGACACCCAGCGGGAGGTGTGGCAGTTGGCTGCGACTCTGATATTACCAGCGCAGGAGATTTCCATGCCTAAAGAGGAATGGGGCGTCAAGCGTCTGTGTCCGCATTGCGCGAACCGCTTTTACGACCTGAACAAAGACCCGATGACCTGCCCGGTCTGCGCCAACAGCTTTACGCTGGAAAGCCTGACCTCGGCGCGCGGCCGTACACTTGTGTCAAGCAAGGCAAGCCCTGCCAAGGCTGATGAACCGGTTATCGAGGAAGAAGAAGATCTCGACACCGATACCAATGATGTCGAACTCGACGATGATCTTCTGGAAGATGACGACGACGACGATAACGTCTCACTCGACGAGATCGCCGATGTGAGCACGGAAGACAAAGAAGACAACTGATCACGGTTGGCTTTGCTTTGAATTGATAGGCGCGGCAGGGAGACCTTCCGCGCCTTCAGTCTGTATGCCACAGGGCGCACCCAGAGCGCACATTGGGCGCGCGCCAATTTTCTCCGTCGCGCAGAAAAACCCTCTTGCACCCGCGTGGCGCTTTGCCTATACGCCTCCCACGCAGCGCGGTCTTGGCCGTTGCAGCATTTCGATGGGGCCTTAGCTCAGCTGGGAGAGCGCCTGCATGGCATGCAGGAGGTCAGGGGTTCGATCCCCCTAGGCTCCACCAA
>JAFGWK010000155.1 GCA_016937195.1 Paracoccaceae bacterium
GCGGTCGCGATCGGCTTGCCGCCCTTGTTGGTCTTCGGGTCCATGCCCGCGCGTTCGATCTTGCGCAGCACATGATGCATCGACATCACGCCATCAAAGATCGCCTGCGCGCCACCCTGCCGCATCTGGGCGATCACGTTCAGATCCATGCCACCCGCGAAATCGGGTTTGCCCGAGGTGATGACCACGCCTTTACAGGCGTCATCGGCCAGCGCCTTGTCGATGAAGCTGTCGAGAAGGGTGAACCCCTCCATGCTCATCACGTTCATCGACTTCTCGGGCACGTCCCAAGTGATGATGGCAACGCCGTCGCTGCCCAGTTCATATTTGAAATCAGCCATTTGTCCCTCCCTCACACGCGTTCGATGATGGTGGCAGCACCCATGCCGGATGCCACGCACAGCGTTGCCAATCCGGTGCTCAGGTCGCGTCGTTCCAGTTCATCCAGAAGCGTGCCGATGATGATTGCACCCGTCGCGCCCAGCGGGTGACCCAGCGCGATCGCGCCGCCGTTTACGTTGACCTTGCTGGCATCGACATTAAAGGCCTGCATGAAGCGCAGAACAACGGCAGCAAAGGCCTCGTTGACCTCGAACAGGTCGATGTCGGAAATCGACATGCCGCTGTCTTGCAAGATCTTTTCGGTCACTGGCACGGGGCCTGTCAGCATGATCGTGGGATCGGTGCCGATCTTGGCGGTGGCGCGGATGCGCGCGCGCGGTTTAAGGCCATGCGCCTCGCCGAATTCCTTGTTGCCGATCAGCACGGCGGCGGCACCGTCCACGATGCCCGACGAGTTGCCCGCATGATGAACGTGGTTGATGTGATCGAGATGGGGGTATTTCAGCATCGCGACCTTATCAAAGCCCGGCATCACCTCGCCCATATCCTTAAAGCTGGGCTTCAGCGCGCCCAAGGTCTCCATCGTGGTGCCCGCGCGGGGGAATTCGTCGTGATCGAGAATGACGAGCCCGTTCTGATCAAGCACCGGCACGATGGATTTCGCGAAACGGTTGTCTTTGATCGCCTCGGCGGCGCGGCGCTGGCTTTCGACACCCAGCGCGTCGACATCTTCGCGCGAGAACCCGTATTCGGTGGCGATAATGTCAGCCGAGATACCCTGCGGGACGAAATAGGTTTTCATCGCAAGCTGCGGATCGACAGCAATCGCCGCCCCGTCCGAGCCCATCGCGACGCGGCCCATCATCTCGACGCCGCCTGCGATATAGCCCTGACCGGCACCGCCCTTGATTTGGTTGGCGGCGATGTTCACCGCCTCCATGCCCGATGCGCAAAAGCGGTTGATCGACAGGCCGGGGATGCGTTCATCCAGATCGCTCAGCAACACCGCCGAGCGCGCAAGGCAACCGCCTTGCTCCATCACCTGAGTCGCGTTGCCCCAGATCACGTCCTCAACCGCGTGGCCCTCAAGCCCGTTGCGCTCCTTCACGGCGTTCAGCAGTCGCGCCGAAAGCGCCACCGAGGTGACCTCGTGCAGCGATCCATCCTTGCGGCCCTTGCCACGCGGGGTGCGCGCTGTGTCATAAATATAGGCGTCTGTCATGGTTCCTCCTCAGGCCCGGTCAGACGGATTGCCGGGCATCAAATCATAGGGGTGTTTCCAGCCGGGCAGGGCGGCGATACCGTCCAGCCAATGGCTGATATTGGGGAAATTTTTCCGCTCGAAGCCGAAAGGCTCGGGGTAATAAAGATAGCCGCAGCAGGCGAAATCCGCGATCGAGGGCGCATCGCCAACGATCCAGTCGCGGCCCTCAAGATGGGCTTCAAGCGTGGCGAGCGCGGTCAGAACGCGGCCCGTGAGCCATTTGATCGCCTCGGCGGGGCGCTTGTCCTCGGGCAGGAAGTTCATCAGGAATCGCAAGCCGCCTTGCTGACCCGTGCCCTTCTGCGCGTCCCAGAACATCCAGCGCAGCATCTCATTGCGATCATCAGCCAGAAACTTGCCAGTCTTTTCCGCGATATGCAGCTGGATCACGCTGGATTGGGTCAGCGTCAGATCGCCTTCGACGAAAACGGGGGCCTCGCCCATTTCGTTGAGCGCGCGATAGTCGGGGCTGCGCGCCTCACCATTGAAGAAGTCGACATATTGCGGCTGCCAGTCATAGCCGGCCAGCTCCATCGTCAACGCCGCCTTGTAGGCGTTACCCGATTCTCCAAAGCAATACAGTTTCGCGGTCATGCGACCTCCCCCTCGTCTGCCCGTAATCTGGCGATTAAGTGACGCGAACGTAAGCCCCTTGCAGGCGTTTCGCCGCAACGTCATTCCACCACGACGTCGCGTTTAACGCGAGAGCGCGCATGACGTTCCGTTGCGAAAGATGAAGTGAAGGTGAAGACGCAGGCTTATTGCAGCGCTTCTTCGGCGTCTTTGGGAAAGGTGATGACGCGGAAATCGGGATAGGTTTTGCGCAACAGCGCCAACTGTGCGGGGCTATCTAGGCGGATCAGATACCATTCGGCATTGTCGCTCAGCGCCAAGGTGGTGTCTGTGCGCCGCAAGGTGCCGCGACCGGGTATCTCGACAACCGATGTCGTCGGGATCGTGGCATAGGCGCGCCCCGTCTTGGTCTGTCCGCTTTGCATCGCCGCGACATTCATCTTGAAACTGTCGATCACGACGGGCGCCATCGCCTTGTCGATCTGGGTTTCCATCTGGCTTTCCAGCGCATCGACGCCAAGGTGCGATTGCGCGGCCAAGGCGCGCATCATTTTGGGCGGCACGGTGTCGAAAAACACGTCGTAATTCTTGTCTTTCACCGCGCGCTCAAAGCCCGCTGCCTCTTGCAGGATCGTGTTGCGGTCCGAGGCGTCAAAGGCAAAGGCGGGCAAATTGGTGGCCAGAAACAGCACGCTCGCAAGGATCAGACGGGGCATTTAGGGCCTTTCGCGCTCAGGCTTTGCGCTCGGGCAATTCCGCCTTGAACAGTCGCAGCCTGTGATTGAGGTTCTCGTGATCGGTCACGGAATTGAAATGTTCGAAGATAAAGGTCAAGGCCTCGTCCGGGGTGATCTCGGCTTCTTGAGCGAACCGGTTTAGGCGACGATAGGCGTCATTGGTCATCGCCACAGGAAAGCGGCGGGTGAGTTTCAGGCGTTTGGGCATGGCTACTCCGGGGCTTGATGCGAGGTGACGCGAGCCACCAGTTCGGGCAAGGTGTCATGCGCGGGCAGGCCGTTCAACTGCTCTAGCCAGCCCAGCCGCGCCTCTACCCCGCCCTGATCAAGGGGCACAAAGGGCGTATCGGGATGCAAACAACCCGCCATGAATTCGAATTCGTCATCGGAGCGCAAGTAAAGCGGCGTGCCGCACTCGGCGCAAAAACCGCGCCAGGAGATGTTCGACGAGGCCCATTCGCGCGGCTGCGCGCCGTACCATTTCACCCTGTCGCCGGGTATCAACAGCAGCGGGGCAAAGGCATTGCCCGTCGCGCGCTGGCACATGCGGCAATGGCAGATCCCGCCGCGCGCAGGGCCGGCCGAGAGGGTGAAGCGTACGGCTCCGCATTGACAGCCGCCGTGCGTCTGCGGGTAGGGGGTGGTTTCGGACATCGGCGATCCCTTTGACGCGACAAGTCCGCTAGAGCTTAGGCAAGATTGCGGACTGTGGCCATGACCGAATGCGTGAACATGGCGTGACGAATTACAGGGTATCCCAGTCGCTCAGCCCGAGCTTTCGTTTGCGCCAGATCTGGGCAACCGCGCTGAGGCTGCCGAAAAGCAGCGCGCC
>JAFGWK010000156.1 GCA_016937195.1 Paracoccaceae bacterium
TGCTCCTGACCACTTAGGTCCGCAGGTCGCGCTAAAGGTGTGTTGCGGGCCGTCGGACCAAGTCAACGAGGCATCAATATAAGCCCACCCAACTGCAGAGCAGCGCCCTGACTGTCAGCTACGCTCGGGAATGATCTGTTGAATGATGCCGACGAAAAGCAGGTAGATTGAGGTCATAACGAGGCCCCAATGCGCCCAACTCGCCGGATCGAAATTGACCCAAGCCGCCCAGCCAGCAAAAAACGTCCATGCCAGTGCAACGGGCAGCGACACGACGCGCCAGCGCTTGGTGCGCACGGGGTGGATGAATTTCAGCGGCATGAACATCGCGACAGTGAGCGCTACGACGATCACGAGGATGGTCGAGGGTTGGGGCGAAAGCGCAAACATCACAAGCACCAACATGTTCCATGCGCCCGGAAATCCAGAGAAGGATTTATCCTTCGTTTTCATGCGTGTGTCCGAGAAATAGACAACGCTGCCATAGGTGATCGCGATAATCGCAAGCCAGCCCGGCCATCCCGGCAACAGTCCCGATTTGAACAGTGCAAAGGCGGGAATGAAGACATAGGTTAGATAGTCAACGATGAGATCCATCAGTTCCCCGTCATAGAGCGGGGAGTTGGTTTTAACATTGTACCGGCGCGCCAGTGGGCCATCTATGCCGTCGACAAAAAACGCGACGACGAGCCACAAAAACATCAGGCTCCATTTCTGATCCGCCGCTGCCAGCAAGGCCAACATCGAGAGCACAGCACCTGTGGCGGTGAGTAAGTGAACACAGAGGGCTTTGAAACGGATATCCATAGCCCTTCCTGCCTAAAACTGGCGAGCGGTGCAAGCGACACTGCTTAAAATGTAGCCTTGACCAATCAACGTCAGGACATTTCAGACAACAATGCCAGACACTTCTCTGCGGAGTTCGTGGCGGTGAGCAGGCTGCTCTCATCACTGCCGTCCTCAACACGGAGTGCCTCAAAAAGGGTTTCATACAGCCTCGCGGACTCTTCGTTTTGCGAGCCATCGCGCGACTCAGCTGCGCCGCGACTGCCTGGACGCGGCTCACCCGGCGGAGGGCCTTGCGTCGCGTCGCTACCTTTGGCGGCGCGCGACGCGCTCGAAGCCGTTGTGTCAGTTGCCGCAAAGCTTTGCGCGTTCGGGACGGTGTTGGGAGCCGGACGCGTGCTGAGTGTTCCTAGCCCGGTAAGGGGGCCGATAGATGAAAGTGACCTATCTTTGACCCTTCGCGTTTCAGGCGTGCGCACACGCTATTGCGAAGGCATGACGCAAGGCTTGAAATCCCAGTAAAGCATGGTCCAGCTTCCAGAAAATCGACACAGCCTTAAGCATCATTCAAGCGCGTGGATGGGCCTTGTCGTAGACTTCCATCAGACGCGCGGCATCAACTGCGGTATAGATCTGCGTCGTTGCAAGACTGGCATGTCCAAGCAATTCCTGAATCGCGCGCAAATCACCCCCAGCTGCCAAAAGATGCGTGGCGAAGCTGTGGCGCATCGCATGCGGCGTGGCGGTGGCGGGGAGACCTAGCGCCATGCGCGCCTGTTCCATCGCGCGCGATACCAGACGTGAATTCAGCGCCCCGCCGCGCTTGCCACGAAATAGTGCCATGCCGGGTTGGGCAGGGTAGGGACAAAGCCGCACGTATTCGGCCACCGCCTCGCGCGTGGCGGGCAGTACCGGAACGAGGCGTTCCTTGTCGCCCTTGCCACGAATGCGCAGCACATCGGGCAGTGGGTGCTGATCGCCCGTCAGCCCAAGTGCCTCAGATATCCGCAACCCGCCACCGTATAGCAGAGTCAGAACGGCGGCGTCGCGCGCCGCGATCCAAGGCTCGGTGGCTTGCGTATCGACCTGGTCAATCATTGCGCGCGCACCGTCCTCGGACAGTGGGCGTGGGAGCTTGCGTTGATATTTCGGCGCGCGTGCCAGCAGGACATGGCTCGCATCAAAACCTTCCCGATCTGCCATCCAGCGGGTGAAGCTTTTGACCGATGACAAGGCCCGCGCCAGCGAGCGGGCCGACAGCCCGCGCCCCCGCTCATGGGCCATCCACGATCGCATGTCGCTCTGGCCCAGTGTCGCCAGTCGCGCGACGCCAAAGCCCTCGCCGTGATGGGTTTGTAAGAAGCCCAGAAAGCCGGACACATCGGCGCGATAGGCCTCAATCGTGTTTTCAGAAGCGCCGCCGAGTGCGCGCAAATGCGACAGCCACTCGGCCAGCGCCGCGCCCAACCCCGGCGTCAACATTAATCCAGCCAGCGGCGCATCGCGCGTTCAAAAACGCCTGCGAAAAACGCCAACAGATCCGTGCCTTGCGAGGGCTTGAATTGATGCGGGTCTTCGGCACCCATCACCAGCATGCCGGGCAGGCGTCCCTCGCCCAGGTCAAGACGCATCAGTGCCTCGGAGCGGATCCAGTCGGCGGTCTCGCCATAGATCGCCTCTGACCCCGGCACGGTCTGGCGCAGCACCACGCCGCGCGGAGTGCCGCCCCGTCCGGCGCGCAGATATTCCTGCACGAAACCCGGTTCGGCCACGCACAGCACATCGCCCAAGGATTGCAGCGCAGGATCATCCTCGCTTTGCTTGCTTTCCAGCACGAGGCGCACGGAATCGACACGCAAAATCTCGGCCACATCTTTACGTAAATTGCTGAGGAAAGACTGAAAATCGACAGGATCAAGCAGCCGAAGCACCGCCCGATGCACTTGGTTAGTGCCCGCAAGATTTTCATAGGCGGCTGCAATTACCGAGCGATGGGTATCTTCAAGACGATCCAGCCGTGCTTCAAGGCGTGCCATCGCCATGCCGCGCAGATCGACAATATTGCCACCCATCGCCGCCTCATTGGCAGCCACTAGCGCGCGCATCAAATCGCGGTCTTCCAAGATGACATCGGGGTCAGAAATGATTTGATCGCGGAGATGCTCCACGAGGGCCGTTTCGGTCATGCCTGTCTCACTGCTCGGGTCGTTGTTATTTTCGTCAGCATACACGACGCGGCGCGAAATGCAGCGCAAAAATCCTTAAGTTCACGCAAAAGGCCCGCCAGTGTGGCGGGCCTGTGTGGCAATGCGTTTGGTAATCAGACGATTTTCTGGCCCGTTGCGTCCCAATCCTTGAGGAACTGTGCCAGGCCTTTGTCGGTCAGCGGATGGCTTGCCATCGCCTTGATGACATTCGGCGGTGCAGTGATGACATCGGCGCCGATGCGCGCTGCGTCAGTGATGTGGTTCACCGAGCGGATCGAGGCGGCAAGGATTTCGGTTTTGAAATCATAGTTGTCATAGATGACGCGGATATCCTCGATCAGTTGCATCCCGTCGAGGTTGATATCGTCGAGACGTCCGATGAAGGGTGAGATAAACGTCGCGCCCGCTTTTGCCGCGATGATCGCCTGAGCGGCGGAGAAGCACAGCGTGACATTGACCATGTGGCCTTCGGATGCGAAAGCCTTACAGGCGGTCAGGCCGTCCCAGGTCAGAGGCACCTTGATCGCGATATTGGGGGCGATCTTGGCGAGCTTATTCCCTTCTTCGATCATCTGCTTGGCCTCGGTGGCCACGACCTCGGCCGAGACCGGGCCTGAAACCATGTCGCAGATCTCTTTGGTGACTTCGAGAATGTCACGCCCCGATTTTAGGATCAGCGACGGATTGGTGGTCACGCCATCGACCATGCCCAAATCGTTAAGCTCACGAATCGCGGCGGTATCGGCGGTATCGACGAAAAATTTCATGGGGTTTCTCCTTGGCGGCAGTTGCGCGGGTGGTAGCGCAAAACGGCAGTCCGCGAAAGGGGGGAAAGCGCGTGGCAGCAGGGGCGCTGCCCCTCGGCGCAGATGCGCCTCACCCCGGAGTATTTCGGGCCATATGAAAGAGGGGGTGATCCATTATGTCTGATCCCGGTTGGTTTGAAGAGGGTGCGCGCATCGCAGTGTTGACGGCAGAGCCGATCGGCAAGCCGCTGGATTATCGCGCGCCTGAGGGGGGCTGTTTTCCCGGTGCGTTTGTCGAGGTGCCGTTGGGGCCGCGTAAGGTTTTGGGCGTGGTCTGGGGGGCGGGGACTGGTGATTTCGATATGGCGAAATTGCGCTCGGTGATCCGGGTCTTTGATGTCGCACCGATGCGCGAGGAGTTGCGCGATTTTCTGCTGCGCATGGCGGATTACACGATGACCGCTTTGCCGCAGGTGTTGCGGCTGGCAACGCGCGCGCCGGGGCTGGGCGATCCGCCGGGCTTGCGCAAGGTCTATCGGTTGGGCGGGGATGAACCCGCGCGGATGACCGATGCGCGCAAGGCTGTGCTGGATGTGTTGCGCGATCATGGTGGGGCGGGGTTTCATCTGGGCGAGTTGGCGCATCTGGCCGGGGTCACCACGCAGGTTGTGAAGGGGTTGGTCAAGACCGGAGCGGTGATCGAGGCCGAGGTGCCGCGCGATCTGCCCTTTCCTCGGCTCGATCCAACCCTGCCGGGCAAGGCGCTGTCAGAGGCGCAGGCGCAAGCTGCCGATGCGTTGCGCGCCAGTGCGGGCGGGTATTCGACTACGCTGCTCAAGGGGGTGACGGGATCGGGCAAAACCGAGGTGTATCTTGAGGCGGTGGCGCATTGCTTGGCACAGGGGCGGCAGGCGTTGGTCCTGTTGCCTGAAATCGCGCTGTCATCGGAATTTCTGGCTCGCGTAGAGGCGCGGTTCGGGGCGCGTCCCGGCGAGTGGCATTCGGGCGTGACCCAATCGGAGCGGCGGCGGTTGTGGAAGGCGTGTGGGAAGGGGGATGTGCAGCTTGTGGTCGGCGCGCGTTCGGCGCTGTTCTTGCCGTTTCGCGATCTCGGGCTGATCGTGGTCGATGAAGAACATGACGGCTCGTACAAGCAAGAAGAGGGCGTGTTGTATAACGCCCGCGACATGGCGGTGTTGCGCGCCTCGCTGGCGAGTGCGCAGGTGGTTCTGGCTTCGGCCACGCCCTCGCTTGAAAGCTGGGCAAATGCGCAAGCGGGCAAGTATCGCAGGCTTGATCTGGGCGCGCGGTTTGGCACTGCGGAGATGCCCGAAATGGGCGCAATCGACATGCGCGAAGAGGCGCTGGAGGCAGGCAGTTGGATCGGCCCGACTTTGGTGTCGGAGGTCACGCAACGCATCGCCGCGGGCCAGCAGTCGATGTTGTTTCTCAATCGGCGCGGCTATGCGCCAGTCACGATTTGTCGCGCTTGCGGGCATCAGATTGCCTGCGATCACTGCGATGCGCGCATGGTCGAGCACCGTTTCCTCAAGCGGCTCGTGTGCCATCAATGCGGCGAGACCAAGCCAATCCCGACGAAATGCCCAAGCTGTGAGGTTGAGGGCAAGCTGGCCCCCGTCGGCCCCGGTGTGGAACGGCTGGCTGAAGAGGTGACGCGCCGCTTTCCAGATGCACGACTGTCGGTGCTGAGTTCTGATCTGTTTGGTTCGGCGCGGGCGTTAAAGGAAACCATCGTTGAGATCGCGAATGGCGGGGCCGATATCATTATCGGCACGCAGATCGTGGCCAAGGGACATAACTTTCCCAAGCTGACCTTGGTGGGGGTTATTGATGCCGATCTGGGCCTGCAAGGGTCGGATCTACGCGCGGCGGAGAAGACCTTTCAGCTGATGCGGCAGGTTGCGGGGCGCGCTGGGCGTGCCGAGGAAAAAGGGATCGCGCTGCTGCAGACCTTCCAACCTGAACATCCCGTGCTCCGCGCCATTCTGGGGGGCGACGAAGAGGCGTTCTGGGCGCAAGAAGCCGCCGCGCGACAGGCCCAGGGAGTGCCCCCATACGGGCGCATGGCGGGGATCATTCTGTCGGGGCCAGACTTGCAGCCGCTGTTTGATATCGGCAGCCAGTTGGCGCGCAATGATGCGGCGTTGCGCCGGATCGGGGCGCAGGTGTTCGGGCCGGCTCCTGCGCCGATTGCGCGGGTGCGTGGACGACACCGTGTGCGCATGCTGATCAAGGCCGAAAAGGGCGCACCGTTGCAACTGGCGCTGAAAGGGTGGCTCAAAGGGCTGCGGCTGCCCAATAACGCGCGGATTGCAGTGGATATCGACCCGCAAAGTTTTCTTTAACAGGCCTGCGCGGGCGTGAGGCTGCGCTGATCGAGCAGGAAATCGGTGACCATCGCGCCGATCCACATGCAAAACAGCGCCAGCCAAGCCGTGCCTGCCAACACCGAGGTGCCCGTCACGCCATTGCCGATGGCACAGCCTCCGGCCAGCATTGCGCCAAAGCCCATCATCACGGCGCCAATCATCGAACGCCGCATTACCGGCACGCTATCAAACGCCTGCCAAGCAAATTGCCCTGCTGCGAGTGAGGATAGGAACGCCCCGATCACCACGCCCGGCACGAGCCCGACGTCAAATTCCAGCACCGCGTTGCGATCAAGGAAGAACATCAGCGTATTGGCCGAGGGGCCGGAAAAGGTGACTGAGTTGACCGGCACCGGATCAAAGGTGACTTGGCTGAGCGAGAAGGTCAGCACCCATCCCACCGCCACGGCAAAGCCGACACCGGAGGCAAAAATCCACGTTTTTACGCCAATTTCGTTACGCTTGGCCAGATAGATCCCGGCGATGGCAAAGACGATGCCAATCGCCAGCCCTGACCAATTGGGCAGATGCAGCGCGTTGAGAATATTCACATTTGCCCCGTCCGGCGTAATCCACAGGCTTGCCAGCTTGTCGCGATAGGGCGCGAGGATGCCCTTGAGGCTCATTTGGGCGGTCACGGCAAAGATCAGCCCCGCTACGACCGAGCGCAGATTGCCCGTCGAGGCCAGCACCAAAAGCCGCCCCGAGCAGCCGCGCGACAGCACCATGCCAACGCCAAAGACCAGCCCGCCGATGATCGCCCCAGACCAGCTACCCGGCACCGACATCATCCGGCTGTCTGCCTCACGAAACAGGCCCAAGAGTTGCGCGCCTTGCACCCAGACCAGCGCCGTCGAAAAGGTCAAAAACCAGACGGCCACCTTGCCCCCCAGCTTGCCGCGCGCAAATTCGATCGCCGCCGCGCGCAGACAGAAGTTCGACCTCTGCGCCGCTACGCCGAAAATCAGACCTGTGATCAGGCCAAAAAGCGCTGCAGTCGGACCCTCACCGATCCGTTCGATAACCGCGATGATATCCATGGCAAATCTCCCATTCGCGAAAACGTGATGTCAGATTTCGCAGCAATGCACATTGATCTGAGTCAGAATACACAGTTTGTAGCCTTGCTCCTATGGACCCCTTCGCGTCTAAGGTTTTTATGTTCAAACTTCGCGAAGTCCAACTTGATGAGGCCCACACCCTGCCGCGCTGGCGCAGGCCAGAGACGCTGCTTTATGTCTTCGCCGCCGCGATGCCGATCTCGTTTGCGACGTGGACTGCGCTGCTGAACAACTTCGTCATCGACGTGGTGAATTTCGATGGGGTCGATATCGGCTGGCTGCAGAGCTTCCGCGAAGTGCCGGGCTTTCTGGCGATTGGCGTGATCGTCGTGCTCTGGGTGATGCGCGAGCAGACCTTGGCTATCCTGTCGTTACTGCTGCTGGGCGGAGCGACGGCCGTGACGGCGATGTTTCCCAGCTTTGGTGGGCTCATCATGGTCACGCTGCTGTCCTCGATCGGGTTTCACTATTTTCAGGCGGTGAACCAATCGCTGCAATTGCAGTGGATCGACCGCGCGCAGGCTCCGCAAACGTTGGGCCGGATCGTTGCGGTGGGATCGGGCGCGTCGCTGGCGGCCTATGCGCTGCTGGTGCTGACGTGGAAGGCCTTCGATCTGAGCTATGAGTTCGTCTACGCGAGTGCCGGGATCACGACGATGGTGATGGTGGGCGCGGCGGCGCTGCTCTATCCGCAGTTTCACACCCGCGAGCCGCAATCCAAACGCTTTGTGCTGCGGCGGCGCTATTGGCTGTATTACGCAATCACCTTCATGGCCGGCGCGCGGCGTCAGATTTTCGTGGTCTTTGCGGCCTTTATGATGGTGCAGCGCTTTGGGTTGCGGGTTGATGAAATCTCGGCGCTGTTTTTGATCAATTTTGCCGTCAATATGATCGCTGCACCCGCGATGGGCCGGTTCGTGGGTAAGTTCGGCGAGCGGCGTGCCCTGATCGTGGAATATATCGGTTTGACGATGCTCTTCCTAAGCTATGGCGGGATCTATTGGTTTGGCTGGGGGCTGTGGGTCGCTTGCGCTCTCTATGTAGTTGATCACCTGCTGTTCTCGCTGGCTTTCGCGCAAAAGACCTATTTTCAGAAAATCTGCGATCCGGGCGATATCGCGCCCACGGCGGCTGTGTCGTTCACGATCAACCACATCGCCGCCGTGTTCCTGCCCGCAGGGCTTGGCTATCTTTGGATGATCTCGCCGGGTGCGGTGTTCGGGCTGGCGGCTGCGATGGCGCTCGTCTCGCTTGGGCTTGCATTTTTGGTGCCGCGCCATCCCTCAAAAGGCTATGAGACGGTGCTGCGTGGTCTTGCCCCGACACCAGCTTGATCTGGAAATCTGTCCGCGCGCGACTATCTAAGGGGCTGCGATAGGGAGATAGATTATGCTGTTTGGAAAACCCGCCACCATCCCCACCAAATCCGAGGCCCTGCCCGGACGCGACACCGAAATGCCCATCACCCAGCCGCATTTCCTCAGCGGGCGCGATCTACGCAGCCCTGTCCCCGAAGGGATGGAGCAGGCGATGTTCGGCATGGGCTGTTTCTGGGGAGTCGAGCGGATTTTCTGGAACACGCCGGGCGTCTGGCTGACCATGGTGGGCTATGCGGGCGGGCCGACCCCGAACCCGACCTATCGCGAGGTCTGCACTGGCATGACCGGCCACAATGAGGTCGTGCGCGTGATTTTCGACCCCAAAGTGATCAGCTATGACGATCTGCTGCGGGTGTTTTGGGAAAATCACGACCCGACCCAAGGCATGCGCCAAGGCAATGATCGGGGCACGCAATATCGCTCGGGGATCTATGCTTACGGGCCTGCGCAGAAATCTGCGGCCGAGGCTTCGCGCGCGGCCTATGCCAAGCGTCTGGCCGAGGCGGGTTATGGCGCGATCACGACTGAAATCACCGATGCCCCGCCATTCTATTATGCCGAAGACGATCACCAACAATACCTAGCGAAGAACCCGGCAGGCTATTGCGGGATCGGAGGCACTGGTGTGAGCTGTCCGATTGGGCTTTCGGCGTGATCGGGGGCGGCTTGACGTGACTTGCACCCCGGCCTAAGCCCGGAGCAACACTCGCAAAGGAGCCGCCATGACCACCTTTACCGCCTTTACCACACTGGCCAATCGCGACTCTGCCGAGGCCCTTGAAGAGCGTCTCGATGAGCTTGATCCAGCCCCTTATGGCACGGGCGTCTTTGAGATTGAGGATGGTAACGGGCGCTATGAAGTCTCGGGCTATTTCCTCGAACAGCCCGATGATGTTGGGCTTGATCTGCTAGCGATTGCGCATGGTGCGCAGCCCTTCGCAATCTCGGAGCTGCCCGAAACCGATTGGGTCGCGCATGTGCGCCGCGAACTCGCCCCGGTGCAGGCGGGACGTTTTTTCCTATATGGTAGTCACGATGCCGATAAGGTGCCTGAAGGCGCGGTTGCTCTGCGAATCGACGCGGCGATGGCCTTTGGCACGGGCCATCACGGCACGACTTCAGGTTGCCTGAGCGCGCTGGATGATCTGGCGCGCCAAGGGCGCAGCTTTCATAACGTGGCCGATATCGGTTGTGGCACAGCGGTGCTGGCAATGGCTGCGGCCAAGCTGTGGCCCGAAACGGTTCTAGCCTCTGATATCGATCCGGTTGCGGTGGAAACCGCGCGCGCCAATGTCGCTCTGAACGATCTTGAGGGCCGCGTGATCTGCCTGGAGGCCGCCGGGTTTGGCGACCACAAGTTGCAAGAGGCCGCCCCCTATGACCTGATATTCGCCAATATCCTGAAGGCTCCGCTGATCGCATTGGCGCCGGATATGGCACGCTATTGCGCCGAATCGGGCGTTGTTATCCTTAGCGGATTGCTAAATGAGCAGGCCGATGAGGTAATTGCCGCCTATGAGGGACAAGGCTTTGTTTCCAATGCGCGCAATGAATTTGGTGAGTGGACGACATTGGTGATGGCCCGTGCATAGTCGGCCTTAATTTTGCTCAGGTTCGGTCATATCTTGGTGTAAATTGTCTTTACGGGGACTCCATGTAGATCATCCGAGAGAACGGCAATGGCTAAGACTGATATGAATGAGTTCGAAAAGCGCTTGTCCCGGATCGACAAGATCCATGAGGCAGGCGGCGCGTTCGAGGCGACTGGCTCGCTTGGCCGAAGCTATTTCGATTCAATGCGTCCGAAGTCGCGCCGTGCTCTGCCATTGCGTGGGCTTGCGCTGCTTGCCGCGGGGATATTGCTGGTCAAAGGTTTGATGCTCGCCCGGATTGGCGCCGAGGAGTATAGCAACCGCGTTGCCAGCCTTGCCGATGGTAGCGCGGTCGAACATATCGGGGCTTGGGTGCTGCATGCTGACCCAGCGACGCGCTATATCGCCAGCGTGCTAACACCCCTCATCCACTAATTTTTTGCGCAATTGCTGCCGAATGCAAAAGGGCTGCCCCAGCGGGACAGCCCTTTTTCCAATCCTGACGCACGAGTTAGCGCAGGCGGGTCACGTCGAAACGAGTCAGACCGATATCGTCAAGCGCACGGTCGGACAGTTTGGATAAGGCTTTGCGCGTTTCACGCAGGTCGTTCCACTCCAGAAAGTTCCCGATCATCGACATGATCAGACCAGGATGGCGCGAACGGTTTAGGCGGGTTGTCATTTCCATGACGGACATTGGGAGGCTCCTCAGTTCACAGACTGCTCAAGTTTCAGGCATCAATATTTACAGAGTGCAAATAGGCTGGGCGAAATATAAAAACAACATCACAGATCGCAGGCCCGTCATGCAGTTTTTGCAAGCCTGAAAACTGAGCCCTGACATGCTGGGGCTAGGCGATGTTCTCTTTTCGTGCTAATCGGGGATTAATGATAACAAACAGGGGCAAATGCGATGCGGGTGATCGGAATCGATCCAGGGCTGCGCAATATGGGCTGGGGCGTGATCGAGATGGAAGGATCGCGCCTGCGCCATTTGGGCAACGGAACCTTGCATTCGTCTGGCGCTGATTTGGCACCGCGCCTATTGGACTTGCATCGGGGCCTCTGTGCCGTGATCGCCCAGTTCTTGCCCGAAGCGGCTGCGGTTGAACAAACCTTCGTCAACAAAGATGCCGTTGCCACGCTCAAACTGGGCCAGGCGCGCGGTATCGCCTTGCTGGCCCCCGCTCAGGCGGGGCTTGAGGTAGGCGAATATGCTCCGAACGCCGTAAAGAAAACCGTCGTCGGTGTCGGCCATGCCGATAAGGTGCAGGTCCAGCATATGGTGCGTCACCAGCTTCCCGGTGTGCAATTTGACAGCGCCGATGCTGCGGATGCGCTGGCAATCGCAATCTGCCACGCGTTCCATCTGCAGTCTGCGGCGCGGATGGGGGCGGCGCAGCTCTCCCGCTCCGCTCTCGGCCAAACGCAAAAACGGAGGCGCGCATGATTGGCCGCATTGCAGGGGTGATTGTGCATCGCGCGATGGATCATGTGCTGATCGACGTGCGCGGCGTCGGCTATATCGTGCATGTCAGCGCGCGCACCGCGCAATCGCTCCCCCCAGTTGGGCAAGCCTGCGCGCTCTATACCGATCTTTTGGTACGCGAGGATCTGCTGCAACTCTTCGGTTTCCCGACGTTGCTGGAAAAGGAATGGCACAAGTTGCTGACATCGGTGCAAGGCATTGGTGCCAAAGCTTCGCTCGCGGTTCTCGGCACGCTTGGCGCCGAGGGGCTGGGGCGCGCAATTGCGCTGGGCGATTGGGCGGCGGTCAAGGCGGCCCCCGGTGTCGGGCCAAAACTTGCGCAACGGGTGGTGTTGGAACTCAAGGAAAAGGCGCCTTCCGTGATGGCTATGGGGGCTGAGTTGACTGTTGATACCGCTGCGCTTGACGTTATCGAAGACACCCCCGCGCCGCGCACCAGAACATTAGGCCCCGCTGTGACGCCAAAGACCAACTTCACCGCCGAGGCGATCTCTGCCCTCACCAATTTGGGCTATGCTCCCTCGGATGCGGCCTCGGCGGTTGCTCAGGCCAGCGATGATCCCGAAGCCACGGATACGGCAAAACTCATCCGCGCGGCGCTGCGGCTTCTGGCGCCCAAGGATTGAGGGCTTCCTCTTGACGAAAATATCCCGGGGTCCGGGGCAGAGCCCCGCTTGCCTCGGCCCGCAACAGGCGCAACACTGAATGACAATGAGCGATCCCGATCCCACCCTGCGCCCAGAGCGCCTGTCCGATGATGCTGATCGTGCCCTGCGCCCGCAGGCGCTTGAGGAATTCGTTGGTCAGGCCGAGGCGCGCGCCAATCTGCGTGTCTTCATCGAAAGCGCCAAGCTGCGCGGTCAGGCTATGGATCACACGCTGTTTCACGGCCCGCCCGGTCTGGGCAAGACCACGCTGGCGCAAATCATGGCGCGCGAATTGGGTGTAAACTTCAAGATGACCTCGGGACCGGTGCTGGCCAAGGCGGGCGATCTGGCCGCGATCCTAACCAACCTAGAGGCGCGCGATGTGCTGTTCATCGACGAGATTCACCGCCTCAACCCAGCCGTCGAAGAGGTGCTTTATCCCGCTCTTGAGGATTTCGAACTCGATCTTGTGATCGGTGAAGGCCCCGCCGCGCGCACCGTGCGTATCGAGCTGCAACCCTTCACGCTGGTCGGCGCGACCACCCGCCTGGGGCTGCTCACCACGCCGTTGCGCGACCGCTTTGGCATCCCCACGCGGCTGGAATTTTACACCGAGGACGAGCTGGATCAGATTGTCGCCCGTGGCGCGCGCCTTCTGGGTATTCCCGCCGATCCCGAAGGCACCCGCGAGATCGCGAAACGCGCGCGTGGCACGCCGCGCATCGCCGGGCGGCTGCTGCGCCGTGTTGTTGATTTCGCGCTGATCGAGGGCGACGGGCGACTTTCTCGCGCCATTGCTGATCGCGCGCTGACCCGGCTTGGCGTCGATAATCTTGGCCTTGATGGCGCGGATCGTCGCTACATGATGCTGATGGCCGAGCATTACGGCGGCGGCCCGGTTGGGGTGGAAACGCTCTCGGCGGCGCTGTCAGAGGCGCGCGATGCGATCGAGGAAGTGATCGAGCCCTATCTTCTGCAACAGGGCCTGATCCAGCGCACGCCACGCGGGCGCATGCTGGGCGCACGGGCGTGGCGGCATCTCGGACTAGAGGCTCCGCGCCCTGCACCGCCGAAACCCGATCTGTTTGGCGATGGCTGAGACGATCTGACTGCTTGATCGCGCCAGCGCGCAGGCCTATCTGCACTGCATGACCCAGCCGCTTGCCCGTTTTGACATTTCCGCTGATGACATCGACCGTGTCGTCACGCATTTCTATAAGCGCGTGCGCAGTCATGCCATGCTTGGCCCGATCTTTGCCGTTCACGTCACCGATTGGCCCGCGCATGAGGCGAAGGTGGCTGCGTTTTGGAAAGGTGCGATCCTGCGCGAACCCGGCTATGACGGCTCGCCGATGATGGCCCATCGCAAAGCCAGCAATGTGCGTCCGGGCATGTTTTCGGGTTGGCTTGCCCTGTTTGACGAGGTGTTGAGCGCGGAGTTGGACGCCCAGCAAGCGGCGCGTTGGTCGGCACTGGCGCATAAGATCGGTGTCAGCCTGCGCCAAGGCGTGGTTGATCGTGAGACGCTGGCAGGCGGCGTGCCCAAGCTGCGCTAGGTGGTGGATATCGGCGCCCTAAGCGCCGACATCTAGCCCTAAATTGATGCCAATCTTACTCGCCGTAAGGCACCCAGATCGTTTTGATCTGTGTCGCGTGGCGCAGGAAGTCACGACCCTGTGCGTTCATCCAGTCACGGTTTTCAAGCGTCCAAGTGGCTTTGAGGTTTCCAGCACTTTCGCAAGCGACCATTTTGCGCCCGTCTGCATCACCGCAATACCACATTGCTGCGACATCATCATGCTGCGCGAGCGTTTTGGCCAACTCATTGCGCGGGCCCGTGACGATATTGACCACGCCGCGGGGCAGATCGGAGGTATCGAAGACTTGATACAGTTCAGTGGCCAGCAGCGGCATGGATTGCGCGGGAACGGCCACCACGCGGTTGCCCATGGCGATAGCGGGTAGCACCATTGAGGCAAAGCCCAATAGCGGGCTGGCATCGGGGCAGGCCACGCCCATCACACCCCAAGGCTCATGCATCGCCAATGTTACTTTCGCCGATTGCGTGGATTTCACCGCGCCGTCGAACTTATCTGCCCACGCGGCGTAGTAAAAGGCGCGCGCGACGGTGGCCGCAGCCTCTTTCGGGTCGTGTCCTGCGTCTTTCAGGTGCGCTTCGAACTCTGCCTGCCGCGCAGCGAGGTTTTCAGCGATATAATACAAAACCTGCGCACGGTTATGACCGGTTTGTTTGCCCCAAGCGCCCGCTTTATGCGCCGCTTCCACCGCGTTGCGGATGTCTTTGCGGCTGCCCAACGGGGCAAGGCCCAGTTCGCGGCCCTTTGCGGTGATCGTATAGCTGTGGCCGCTATCGGGCCGAGTTTGCTTGCCGCCGATATACAGCTTGGGCGTGCGGTCGATGCCGCTCGACGCGGGGGTTGCGGGGCTGGGCATTGCCTTGAAGTCCGAGGCGGGCGCCTCGGGTTTGGATTTGACCTCGGGCGCGCGCAGATAGGCCGCCATGCCTTCACGCCCGCCTTCACGGCCAAAGCCGCTTTCGCGCATGCCGCCAAAACCTGCGGCGGCGTCGAACTGGTTGGTGCAATTGATCCACACCACGCCGGCCTTCACCTGCGCTGCGATATCCAGCGCAAGCGTAATGTTTTCCGACCAGATCGAGGCCGACAGCCCATAACGTGTGTTATTGGCCAGTTGTACGGCCTCGGCAGGCGTGCGGAAGGTCGTGAGCGTGGCCACCGGGCCAAAGATTTCCTCGGTGCTGGCGGGGTTGGCAGGTTCTGCTCCGATCAGCAGGCCTGGCGCGAAATAGCAGCCCTTCGCGGGCATTTGCGTTTCGGGCTGGATCAGCGTGGCGCCGGCAGCTTCACCTGCAGACACCAGTTCGCGAATGCGCGCCAATTGCGTTGGGTGCACGATCGCGCCCAGATCGGTGCATTTATCCAGCGGATCGCCTACGCGCAGCTTGCCCAAGCGGGTCGTAAGGCGGTCGGTGAAATCGCGCGCCACGGCCTCGGAGACGAGAATGCGTGAACCTGCACAGCAGACCTCGCCCTGATTGAACCAGATCGCGTCGACCACGCCCTCGACCGCCGCATCCAGATCGGCATCAGGGAAGACGATGAAGGGCGACTTGCCCCCTAGTTCCAGCGTCAGCGCCTTTTGGGTGCCTGCTGTGGCGCGCCGAATGGTGCGCCCGACATCGGTGGAGCCGGTAAAGGCAATCTTGTCGACGTCAGATTCCACCAGTGCCGCCCCGGTCGCGCCATCGCCGGTCACGATATTGACGACGCCTTTGGGTAGTCCGACCTCGGCGCAGATCTCGGCGAATGCCAGCGCGGTCAGGGGGGTATATTCGGCGGGTTTAAGCACCACGGTATTGCCCGCTGCCAAGGCAGGCGCAATTTTCCAGGCCAGCATCAGCAGTGGGAAGTTCCACGGGATGATCTGACCGCACACGCCATGCGGGGTATGCCCGGGGAATTCGTCGGCCAGCAACTCGGCCCAGCCTGCATGATGATAGAAATGGCGTATCGCGAGCGGCACGTCGATGTCGCGCGCCTCGCGGATCGGTTTACCGTTATCAAGCACCTCCAGCACCGCCAGAAAGCGCGCACGTTTTTGTATGTGGCGCGCGATGGCATAGAGGTATTTCGCGCGCTCATGGCCTGCTAGCCCGGCCCATTTGGGTGCGGCCTTGCGGGCGGCTTTCACGGCCAGCTCGACGTCTTGCGCAGAACCTTGGCTGATCTGGGCCAAGGTATCGCCTGTGGCGGGGTTGTCGGTTGCGAAGGTGTCGTCAGGCGCGGTGAAGCTACCGTCGATGAAATGGCCAAAGGGGCCGCGTTCGGCAAGCCATGCGGTGACTTCGCCTGCCGCTTCGGGCGCCGGGCCATAGTCCATGCTGTCGAGGATCTCTTTCACTGTCGGCATCTTTCCCTCAGGCCAAGGCATGGCGGCTGGAGGACGCATAGCGCCCGGTCACATGATGTTCGAGTTGGCGTTCGATGTCGCCCAAAAGCGATGAGGCGCCGACGCGGAACAGGTCCGGGCGTAGCCAGTCGCGGCCCAGTTCCTCTTTCATCAGCACCTGCCACGCGATGGCGTCCTTGGCTGTTTTCAAGCCACCGGCGGGCTTGAACCCGATCTTGAAACCTGTCTGCGCGCCGTAATCGCGCAACGCGCGCACCATCGTCAGGCTGACGGGAAGCGTTGCGTTCACGCTTTCCTTGCCGGTCGAGGTCTTGATAAAATCGGCCCCCGCCTGCATCGCGACCATCGAAGCCTTGTAGACATTGCGCAGGCTACCCAGTTCGCCCGTGGCCAGAATCGCCTTGAGATGGGCGTCGCCGCACGCCTCGCGCATGGCGGCGATTTCATCATACAGGGCGGCCCAATCGCCTTGCAGCACATGGGCGCGGCTGATCACGATGTCAATCTCGGCGGCGCCCTGTTCAGTGGCATACAAGATCTCGGCCAGCCGCAGGTTGAGTGGCATCAGACCGGCGGGAAACCCGGTCGCGACAGAGGCTACCGGAATGCCCGACCCCTCCAGCGCGCGTACCGCCGCACCCACCATCGTGGGATACACACAAACGGCCCCGGTTTGCACGGCCTCAAGCCCCAGTCCTTCCACGATGTGATCGGCCAGCGGGCGGCGCGCCTTGGCGCAAAGCCTGGCCACGCGCGCCTCGGTGTCATCACCGGCCAAAGTGGTCAGGTCGATGCATTTGATCGCATTCACAAGCCACGCCGCCTGCCACTCTTTCTTGACAGATCGGCGCGTGGCCAGAGTGGCGGCGCGCGCTGCCGCCGCGGGTGTGTTCACCGCGATCTTGTCAAACCAGGCTAGATCAAGCGATGTGCCGGGATTGCGCGGATGGGAATGGGGCGTATCGGTGGGGGGCATGATGATGTCCGGCTATAATTCTGTGCGAAACGCTAGCGACAAGATGGGCGGGATTCAACCATTTGGTCAAAGCGGCGAGATTGTCTAAGCAATAAGAGTTAGCAGACAATTCGATCTATCCTATTGTATTAGAGGAAATTTGGGGAAGAGTTGGCAAGAGTGAAGTCGATCTGGCTGAGGTGATGACGTCTGGTAATGGGGATGTGCTGGTGGCGTTCGCCATTGAGCGATTGTTGAGTTCGGGCGACGAGTGGCGCGCGTTGGTGCGCGATCTCGTGACGCACTGGCCTGATGTTGCGGTTTTTGAGCTGACCTACGCGCTTGTTGCGGCGGCGTCAGCGATTGAAGAAAATTTTCGCGGCAAGGGGGCGGCTTCAGACGCGGCAGAGCGAGGCTATAAGCTGACGGCGCTACTGAGCATGGACATTTACGCGATGGAACTGGCCGGAATGGCGCGCAATCGGGCACGCGATTTTCAGGACTATTGGAAGATCGACCCGTTTTTTATCCGTCTCTGAGCGCATGAAAAAACCCCGCCGGTTAGGGCGGGGCGTTTCAGGTCGTGTCGCGACAGATCAGGCGTTGGCAGCGCGGATCTGGTCGGCGGCTTCTTTGTTGTAGCTCACGCCTTTGGATTCAAAGAGCTGGTCCAACTCGCCCGACAAAGTCATCTCGGTGATGATGTCGCAACCGCCCACGAACTCGCCTTTGACATAAAGCTGCGGGATCGTCGGCCAGTCGGAGTAGTCTTTGATGCCTTGGCGAATGTCGGCGTCGGCTAGAACATTCACGTCGGCGTAATTGACGCCCATGAAGTTCAGGACGCCCGCCACGCGCGAGGAAAACCCGCATTGCGGCATATCCCGAGTGCCCTTCATAAAGAGAACGACCTCATTCTCGGTCACTGTCTGCTTGATCTGATCTTGCGCGCTCATCGCTATGATCCTTTGCGTTGTCTTCGCGCAACCCGCGAAGCCCGTGTGAAAAAAGCCGGGCAGTTCCCGACAGATATTGCGTTGCGCCCAAGGCGCCTCGCCCGTCGTTATTCGGGCGCCTTCGTCGTCAGCGCCAGCGCATGCAGCGCCCCATTTGGGCCATCCATTGCGCCTTTGAGCGCGGCATAAACGGCGCGTTGCTGTTGCACTCGGTTCATACCGCGAAATTTTTCGTCGATGACCTCGGCCGCCCAGTGGTTCCCGTCGCCAGCCAGATCGGTGATTGTGATCTTGGCATCGGGGAAGTCCACCCGGATCAGGGCTTCGATGTCATGCGCTTGCATCGCCATAAATAGGGCTCCTCGTCCTTTGGGACAAATCTAAGCGCGCGGGCAGGTCGCCGCAAGGGGGGACGCTGCCCCCCAAACCGCGACTTCGATGTCCCAAGACGCGCGCCTTAACGCTCGATCGCCGTTTGAAAGGCGCTGCGATAGAGGGTCGACAACTCCGCCATCGGAGCGGTTTCCGCACCAAAGCTGATGCTTTCGCCGCCAAAGCGCGCAACGGTCGCCAAAGGCACCTCGGCGCGCCGGGCAGCAGCCATCAGCGCCTCGGCCTGATCGAAAGAGCAGACGACCAGATAGCGCGCCTGATCCTCACCGAAGAGCTGGGCAATGTCGTCGGTTTCGACGGTCGCGCCGATGCCCGCAGCCTCGGCCATTTCAAACAGCGCCAATGCCAGCCCTCCATCGGACAGATCGCTGGCAGATTTCACAAGGGAGCGGTTGTCGCGCAGGAATTCGCCGTGGCGGCGCTCGGCATCCAGATCGACGGGCGGTGCATCGCCGCTTTCCATCCCGAACGCCTCAAATGCCAGCGCGGATTGGCCCAAATGGCCCTTGGTCTCACCGATCATCATCGCCACGTCACCCGCCATTGGCAGGCCCGCGATCAGATCATCAAGGCTATCGAGCAGCCCCACCGCGCCAATCGTCGGCGTGGGCAAAATGCCGGTGCCGTCGGTTTCATTATACAGCGAGACATTGCCCGACACGATCGGCACATCCAGCGCGCGCACTGCGGCATCAATGCCTTTGATCGCCCCGACGAACTGGCCCATGATCTCGGGCTTTTCGGGGTTGCCGAAATTGAGGTTGTCGGTCGTGGCCAGCGGTTTCGCCCCCACGGCACAGAGGTTGCGATAGGCTTCGGCTACGGCTTGTTTGCCACCCTCAAAGGGGTTGGCCTTGACGTAGCGCGGGGTCACATCGGCGGTAAAGGCCAGCGCCTTGGGCGTGCCATGCACGCGCACCACGCCCGCGCCCAGACCGGGGCGGCGCACGGTGTCGCCCATGACCTGAGTGTCATATTGTTCAAACACCCAGTTTTTCGCAGCGTAATTGGGCGATCCGATCAGCGCCTCAAGCGCGGCAATCGGGCCAATCGCGGGCAGGGCCTCGGCGGCACCTGCGTCGGGTGTTTCCACCCACGGGCGGTCATATTCCGGCGCGCTCGAAGCCAGTTTCGACAGCGGCAGATCGGCCTTTACCTCATTGTGGTGCAGGATGAGAAAGCGATCTTCGGCCACCGTCTCGCCGACGATGGCGAAATCGAGATCCCATTTCTCAAAGATCGCGCGGGCTTCGGCCTCTTTCTCGGGCTTGAGCACCATCAACATGCGTTCTTGCGACTCGCTGAGCATCATCTCATAGGCGGTCATATTGGCTTCGCGCTGGGGCACTTTATCAAGATGCAGCTTGATGCCCAAGCCGCCTTTGTCGCCCATTTCCACGGCCGAACAGGTCAGACCCGCCGCGCCCATATCTTGAATCGAGATCACCGAATCCGAGGCCATCAATTCCAGACAGGCCTCAAGCAGGCATTTCTCGGTGAAGGGGTCGCCGACTTGCACGGTGGGGCGCTTGTCCTCAATCGTGTCATCAAATTCAGCACTGGCCATTGTGGCCCCGCCCACGCCATCGCGCCCGGTTTTCGCGCCCAGATAGACCACAGGCATCCCGATACCCGAGGCCGCAGAGTAAAAGATCTTGTCGCTGTCGATCAGCCCGGCGGCAAAGGCGTTCACCAGGCAGTTGCCATTATACGAGGGGTGAAAGCGCACCTCGCCCCCGACATTGGGCACGCCAAAGCAGTTGCCATAGCTGCCCACACCTTCAACCACGCCTTTGACGACATGGGCGGTCTTGGGATGATCGGGCATGCCGAAAGACAGGCTGTCCATCGCGGCAATCGGGCGTGCGCCCATGGTGAACACATCGCGCAGGATGCCGCCGACGCCAGTGGCTGCGCCCTGATGGGGCTCGATGTAGGACGGGTGGTTGTGGCTTTCCATCTTGAAAACCACGGCCTGATTATCCCCGATATCGACGATGCCCGCGTTTTCGCCGGGGCCGCAGATGACTTGCGCGCCTTCAGTATACAGCGTGCGCAGCCATTTCTTGGATGACTTGTAGGAGCAATGCTCATTCCACATTGCCGAGAAGATGCCGAGTTCTGTGAAATTCGGCGCACGCCCGATGATCTCGAGGATGCTTTGGTATTCGTCGGGCTTTAGACCATGGGCCTCGATGAGTTGCGGCGTGATCTGCGGCTCGTCCATCTGCATTCTCCGGGGCTATGCGCGTTGCCGATTTCATAGGCTAATCGGGTCAAGGTGGGAAGGGGTTGGCAAGCCTTGAGGGGGGTACAAACGCACAAAAACCGCATGGCCA
>JAFGWK010000157.1 GCA_016937195.1 Paracoccaceae bacterium
TACCGTGCGCGATCTGCTGGATGGCCATGATGGCGAGAAGGGCATCCCGGGCGAGGTGATCCGGTTTGTGTTTCTGAGCACGCATTACACCAAGCCGATGGACTGGACGGCGGAGAAGGCGCGGCAGGCTGAGGCGACGCTGCGCAAATGGTATATCTTGGTCTCGGGGGAAACGCCGAGTGAAGAAGCGCCAGCCGAGGTCATTGATGCTTTGGCTGATGATTTGAATACAAGCGCTGCGATTAGTGAGATGCACAAGCTTGCAAGTGATGAAAGGTTTGGTGATCTCATGGCTGCGATGAGACAGCTAGGACTGCTTGAGACGGGTATGGGCGACTGGACGAAACCTCGAGCCGCGACCGACCCAGTTCAGTTCGAAATTGGCCGAGTCCAAGACAAATGGTTCGCGTTTCGTCAGGCAAAAACCTTTGAGAAGGCAGACGCGATCAAGAACGACGCGCTCGCTGTCGGGATCGAGTTCTACGTGAATCCCGACAAGACGCCGGGGGTTCGGTTCAAGGCATCTGGGTTTACGGATGCCGAGTCTCTCGAAGTTCTCCGCGTGCTTGCGAACAAGGACTATTGAACGATGTGCAATATAACGCAGGTTAGTCCCCGGCCCGAGGGCGGGTCGGGGGCGAACCGGATCGTAGGCGATCCGGTGGCTCTTGGCCCCTTCGGGCGCGGCCCGGCGTGCCGCCGGGCGGCAGTTCTGAACGACGGGTCGCCTGAACGGGCGGGACGTGACTTCAACGGAGGCCCCCGATGACCAAATCCCGCCTCTATCTCTACGATACCACGCTGCGCGACGGTCAGCAGACCGCGGGGGTGCAGTTCTCGGTGCCCGAGAAGATTGAGATCGCGAAGGCGCTTGATGCCATTGGGATTGACTATATCGAGGGTGGCTGGCCCGGTGCGAACCCGACCGATAGCGAGTTTTTTGACGCGCGCCCCCAAACCCGCGCGACCTTCACGGCTTTCGGGATGACCAAGCGGGCAGGGCGCTCGGCAGGGAACGATGATGTGCTGGCGGGCGTGATGAACGCCAACACCCCCGCCGTTTGTCTGGTCGGGAAGACGCATGATTTCCACGTCACCGCGGCGCTGGGGATCACGCTGGATGAGAACCTTGAAAACATCCGTGCAAGCGTCGCTCATATGGTGGCCCAAGGCCGCGAGGCGCTGTTTGACGCGGAGCACTTCTTTGACGGCTACAAAGCCAATCCCAGCTATGCGCTGGATTGCTGCTTGGCCGCGCATCAGGCGGGCGCGCGCTGGGTCGTGCTGTGTGATACCAATGGCGGCACGCTGCCCGGCGAGATCACGCAGATCGTAGGCGCGGTGATCGCTGCGGGTATTCCCGGTGATCACTTGGGCATCCATTGCCATGACGATACCGGCAATGCGGTGGCCGGTAGCTTGGCTGCGATTGAGGCCGGCGTGCGTCAGGTGCAGGGTACGCTCAACGGGCTGGGCGAGCGGTGCGGCAATGCCAACCTGATCTCGCTGATCCCGACGCTGCTGCTGAAAGAGCCTTTTGCCTCTACGCTGGAAACCGGGATCTCGGATGAGGCGCTGGCGGGGCTGACCAAGCTGTCGCGCAAGCTTGATGATATCCTTAACCGTGTACCCTTGCGTTCTGCGCCCTATGTCGGGGCCTCGGCCTTCACCCATAAGGCGGGGCTGCATGCCAGCGCGATCCTGAAAGACCCTTCGACCTATGAACATATCGACCCCGCGCAGGTCGGCAACACACGCCTTATCCCGATGTCCAATCAGGCGGGCCAGTCCAACCTGCGCGCACGGCTGAAATCCATGGGTATCGAGGTGGCGCGCGATAATCCCGCGCTGCCCCGCATCCTCGATCTGATCAAAGAGCGCGAGGATCAGGGCTATGCCTATGATGGCGCGCAGGCCAGTTTCGAGCTGCTCGCGCGCGCTGAGTTGGGCCTGTTGCCGCAATTCTTCGAGGTCAAGCGCTACAAGGTCACGGTCGAGCGACGCAAGAACCGCTATGACAAGATGGTCTCGATTTCCGAGGCCGTGGTGGTGGTGAAAGTGGCCGGGAAAAAGATGCTGTCGGTGTCTGAGAGCATGGACGATCAGGGCCATGATCGCGGCCCCGTCAACGCGCTGTCCAAGGCGCTGAGCAAGGACCTCGGCCCCTATCAAACCTATATCGACGACATGAAACTGGTCGATTTTCGCGTCCGTATCACGCAAGGCGGCACCGAGGCCGTGACCCGTGTGATTATTGATAGCGAAGACGGGGCCGGGCGGCGCTGGTCTACCGTGGGCGTGTCGCCCAACATAGTCGATGCCAGTTTCGAGGCGCTTCTGGATGCGATGATCTGGAAGCTGTTGCGCGACGGGGCGCATCCGGCATGAGCGGTTTGGCCGCCAGCTTGCAAGCCTGTGCCGAGGCCGTGCGCAAGGGCGACCCTGATCGGTTTGCCGCGACCATGGCCACGCGCGCGGATTTGCGCGACCGGCTCTGGCCGCTCTATGCTGCCAATCTAGAAATTGCGCGCGCGCCTTGGGCGTCTTCCGAGCCGATGGTTTCGGAAATGCGCCTGCAATGGTGGATTGATGCGCTTGAAGGCGTGGGCGAAGGGCGCGAGCCGCCCCATGAAATTGGTCCCGCTTTGGTGCAGGTTGCAACACCCGCGCGCCATTTGATCACTGTGGCCGAGGCGCGGCGCGCCGATTGCTGGCCCGAGCCGCACCTGGACGTGCCTGCGCTTTGGGCGTATCTCGATCAGACCGCTGGCAGCGTCTATTGGGCCGCCGCCGAGGCACTTGGCGCAGACGCTCAGGCCGAGATGGCGGTGCGCGCCTTTGGTGCGGCTGCGGGCTTGGCGGCGTTCTTGCAGGCGGTGCCGGAACTGGTTTCACGCGCCCGTGCTCCGCTGGCGGACCTGTCGCATGATACGCTGAAACTGCTCGCCCGTGAGGGGCTTGAACGAATTGATTTCACACGCAAAGCGCGTGCGCTCAAAGGGCCTGCGCGCAGCGCACTGTTGCCCGGTTGGCAAGCGCGTGCATTGCTCAAACGGGTCATGGTTTCGCCAGAAACTGTGGCGCAAGGCGGGCTTGAGCTTTCAGAATTTACCCGCCGGGCAAGACTGCTGCGCGCGGCGCTGCGCGGCGTTTGAATAGCGATCTGCGTGTTCGTTAGAATTTTAAGGATCGCCCGCGGCTAAACCCGATCGGAATTTAGCAAATCTTCAGGTCTTGGCGCGATGGTCGCATCAAAGCTGTTCCCGAAAGGGCCAGCCAAGATCGCTGTCCCCCGTCCGGCCGGAGTATTTGCATGCGTTTTTTGAATAATCTGAAGCTGTCGATCAAGCTTCCTTTGATGCTGGTTACCATTGCGATGGTGGCGCTGACGATCATGGGTGTTGCCGCCTATCGAGAGGCTTATGATTTGCTGGAACGCGAAGGGTCGGCTCGGTTGGAGCGCACCTTGAACGCGCGCGTCGCCGGGATTGAGGGCTGGCAAGACCGGGTGCAAAGTGATCTTCGCTCCTTGGCAAGCAACGCGGTCACGGCCCGCGCGCTATATGACTTTGATCGCGGCTGGAAACAACTTGGCGACAGCGCGGCCAAGACTGTGGCACGCGCTTATCGCGACGAGAACCCAAATAGCCCCGATGCGCGCGCCAAGCTTGATTATGCAGGCGACGCGACAAACTATTTGATCCAACACCGCCGTTATCACGCTGGGTTTCGCACTGAGGCCGCGCAGAAAGGCTATAGCGATCTGTATCTGATCGACCGCAAGGGGCAGGTGGTTTACTCGATCAATAAAGATCCAGTTTTTGCGTCCGATCTTTCCCAAGGCTCGGGTCCGTTGGCGTCGCTCGTGCAAGAAGGCACACGGGCACCGGGCGCGCAGATGTTTACCAGTGAAATCCAGATCGACGATGGCAACGCGGAAATCTATGCAACGATGCCCGTCGTCAGTGCCAATGGTATGCGCCTTGGGATGGTTGCCGTTCGTATTCCCGCAACGCATCTCGGGAAAATTATCGGGGGCGCTCGCGGATTGGGGGAAACTGGACAAGGCTTGATTGTCGATCACTCCGGGGCCTTACTCAATGCGTTGCGACACCCCATTGGGGGCCTCGGGCTCGGTTCTGTTATAGACACGGATGCCGTCAAAGATGCGCTTGCGGGTGGCAGTGGTTTGGTTGAACAGACCGGGCTTGCGGGCCAATCCGTGACGGCTGCTTATATGCCATTCTCGCTTTTCGGGCGCGCTTACGGTGCGGTGGTTGAACAAGATCAAACCGAATTATTCGCGCCAGCGACGACGCTCGCGCGCTCAATGCTGCTGCACGCAAGTTGGCTGGTTCTGGCGCTCGCTGCCCTCTCGGCCATTATGGCGCGCTCTGTGTCGACGCCGTTGCGCCAACTCGGCGCGACGATCCGCGCAATCGCAATGGGAGAGCGGGAACAACAGGTGCATGGCACGGAGCGGCGCGATGAGGTGGGCGTCATCGCCCATGCGCTTGATGATTTGCGCACGGACTTGGTTCAGGCTGACGCTGTTCAACAAGAGGCGCATATCCAAGGGACGGTGTTTCAAAATGCTTCGGCTGCTTTGATGATGATCGACCCAGATTTTCGCATCATGCATGTCAATAAAGCGGTTATCGATCTTGTCGCCAGCCGGATTGTTGAGTTTCGTAAAGTGACGCCAGATCTTGATGCGGATGGGTTGGTTGGTCGCTCGATGGATGATTTCCACGTGATGCCGGAAAAGGCGCGCGCCATGCTCAACGATCGCACGCACATGCCGTTCCATGTCGACATCAAGGTTGGTGATGGGCGCTTTGGCGTGGATGTCAGCGAAATTACCGATGAGGCCGACACTGTCATTGGTTTTGTGGTGGAATGGCGGGATGTGACGCAACTGCGCGCGCAACGAGCGCTGCTTGATTCCATTGATGCCCATCAGTTGGTTTGTGACATTAACCCAGACTTCTCTATTACGCGCCTGAACACGAAAATCTCTGCCATGCTTGGCCCAAAGAGTGCCACGCTGATCGGCCAGGATGTGCGCAGCGTTCTGTCCGCCCCTGATGGCCATGATGTCTGGAGTGCGCCGTCATTGCTAAAGGCAGTGCAAGGCCGTTTCACGCTCAAGGGGCCGGATGGGCGCATCCATCTTGTTGAGGGGACGATCAACCCGGTTGCAGATCGCAGCGCGCGGATGATGAAAATTGTTCTCATCGCGGCGGATGTCACTGCCTCTGATGCAGCCCTTGAGGAGGCACAAGCGCGCAACTCTGCCATGGCGGCTGCGCAAAATACTGTGGTTGAAGCCCTGCGACTTGGGCTGGGCGCGCTTTCGCGAGGGGATCTGAGAGCCGAAATTTCTGATGCATTTGAGGCGCAATATGAACCCCTTAGAGCCGATTTTAATGCTGCCATCAGCAATCTTTGTACAGCGATGCAGATCGTAAATGAAAACGCCACTACGATTGATAGCGAGGCACGTGAGATTTCCAACGCCTCCGAAGATCTTTCCAAACGCACGGAACAACAGGCGGCGACGCTAGAGCAAACCGCCGCAGCTTTAGGGGAGCTGAGCGCTTCGGTGAGTGCATCGGCTCAGGGTGTGGCTGAAGCAGATCGCGTGGTCTCGGATGCGCGCAAAAGCGCCGAAGATTCTGGTGAAATCGTAAAGCAAGCTGTGGCCGCGATGAGTGAAATCGAAACCAGTTCGCAGCAGATTTCTAAGATCATTGGCGTGATTGACGAAATCGCGTTTCAAACGAATCTGCTCGCTTTGAATGCGGGTGTTGAAGCGGCGCGCGCGGGTGAGGCCGGGCGCGGTTTTGCGGTCGTCGCATCTGAGGTGCGTGCGTTGGCGCAAAGTTCCTCAGATGCGGCGCGTGAAATCGATGCGCTGATAACGGCCTCCTCAGATCATGTTACGCGCGGGGTGGATCTTGTCGGTGAAACTGGAGATGCGCTTGAGGGGATACTTGGTTCGGTGCTTGATGTGGCCGAGCGCGTTTCTCAAATCGCGCAAAACGCGCGTGAACAGGCGCTTGGTTTAACAGAAATCAATACAGCAATGGCGCAACTTGACCAAGTGACCCAGCAAAATGCGGCGATGTTTGAACAAACCACCGCAGCAAGCCATTCTCTCAATCGCGGCGCGCACGAACTGAACGAAACGATGCAGCGGTTTATGGTGCCGATGACACCGGGCGTGCCGACGCATCAAGAGCCAGCACTGGCGCAGGTCGCGCATGGTCCTTCGCCCGTCGCCCCGCCACGCCCTGCAGCCCCTTTGCCAGACGCACCGCCCAAACCGATTACATCGCTCGCACCACCGGTTCAGCAGGGGAATGTTGCGCTCAAGTATGAGGCAAGTGAGGATGATTGGGAGGATTTTTGACATGTCCCATCCCGAGCGTCTCATAGTTGATCGCTTAAAGGAGACATCATGACGGTCAAAAAAGTTCTTATCGTCGATGATTCCGCAACGATCCGTCACCTGATCCGTTCCAGCATTGCCAACGAATCTCGGTTGCAGGTGATTGGTGAAGCGGCCGATCCTTATGAGGCACGCGAGAAGATTAAGCTACTCAACCCCGATGTTTTGACTTTGGATGTTGAAATGCCGCGTATGAACGGGCTGGAGTTTCTGGAAAAGCTGATGCGGTTGCGGCCGATGCCGGTCATTATGGTGTCAACGGAAACACATAAAGGTTCTGCGGCGGCTCTGGAGGCGCTTTCTCTTGGCGCTGTGGAATGTATCGGTAAACCGCGCATAGATACAATGGCAGAAGCCTTCTGGAATTTGCCTGATCTGCTGGTAGCTGCCGCGAATGCACGTTTGCGCACCGCTGCTTCACGTCCCAAACGGATACCCGCTACAGGGTTTGACTGGAATGGAAAGGTCATTCTTGTGGGGTCGTCTACCGGCGGCGTTGATGCGTTGGAAACCCTGCTGTCGGAGTTTCCGGAAAACTGTCCTCCAACGGTGATCACGCAACATATGCCCGAGACGTTTTTGGCCAGCTTCGCCGCACGTTTGCAACGCCAGATCGTTCCGCAATTTGCACTTGCCAGCCCCCGAGCGCCGCTTGAGCAGGGCCGGGTCTATCTTGCGCCCGGTGGGGCCTATCATCTTGCGCTTACGCAGGGGGAGCCCGCACTTTGTAAGCTTGTGGCGGGTGACAAACGCAGCGGACATCGCCCTTCGGTGGATGTCTTATTCGAGTCTGCGCAGTTTCTTGGTGATCGCGCCGTCAGTGTCCTTCTTACGGGAATGGGACGCGATGGTGCGGAAGGGATGATGACGCTTCGGCGCGCGGGTGCGCGCTGTTTGGCTCAGGACGAGGCCAGCTCGGTTGTCTTTGGGATGCCGAAGGTCGCATTACAAACGGGTGCCGCTGAGCGCGCGGTGCCTTTGGAGGCGATGGCGGGTGAGATCTTAGCACTTTGCTCTTCTCCGCAACGCGCGACACAGGGTGTTGTGACACGTGGGGGGGCAGGATGAACAATCCCCTGCGCCCACTGCATATTTCACAAGGCGAATATGCCTCATCAGGTGAAGGGGGCCGTTCTATCACCACAATATTGGGATCGTGCGTTGCGTCTTGCGTGTATGACGCGGGCGCAAAAGTGGGCGGCATGAACCACTTTCTGCTTCCTGAAAGCAGCAATGTCAGCGTTCAGGCGGCAAGCTTTGGTGTCAACGCGATGGAGCTTTTGATTAATGATTTGATCAAGTTAGGCGCACGACGCGGGCAACTGAAATGTAAGGTATTTGGCGGGGCGCGTATGATTGCGGGGCTTTCGGATGTCGGACAGAAGAACGCGCATTTCATACTAGAGTTTCTGCGTCGCGAAGGGATCGAATGTGCCGGGCAAAGTCTGGGTGGCACACAGGCCCGCCGGGTCGAATTCTGGCCCGATAGCGGGCGCGCGCGTCAAAAACTACTCGGGGAGGCGCAGATATTTGAATCCATCAAAGCACCGGAA
>JAFGWK010000158.1 GCA_016937195.1 Paracoccaceae bacterium
ATTGCCCTTTCTGGAAAACGCGGTGATCGATTTCACCGAAGAGCTGATCGGCGCGCGCTTCGTCGTGGAAAACCCCAACGCCACCAGTTCCTGCGGTTGCGGTATCTCGTTCTCAATGTAAGCCGCGCCCTTTCATTTGGCCTTAAATACTCCCGCCGGAGGCATCCTTGCGCGCCCCCATCATGGGCTCCGGCGTGTCGTCATCCCAATTCAGAGCGCGATAATCAAACTCTCGCTCAAGTGTCGGTTTGACGACCTTGAAATATGGCGACAGGTCAAACTCGCGTGGCGTGAACAGCGAATAGTGCCGGATATGCAGGATTTCGCGCGCGGCCTTTTCGCTGCCCACCATCTCGATATCGGGCAAAATCGGATAGTGAATCGAGTGAAAGGCTTCGGCAATCAGGGTTGAGCAAATCGCCCGCGTTGGATCACCCGATCCCAGCGCCAGCAGCCGTCGGCGAAACCTGTGCGGAATGGGGGGATGGGGCATCAGATAGCGCGCCAGATCCACCACGTTCTTAAGGTCATAGCGCCGCCCCACCGCGCGCTGCATGTAATCAATCAGGGCTTCGATCTGGTTATGGGGCAGCCCGATGGGGCGGCAGATGCGCGTATTGAGATGGGCGTAGGCATTGAGCCCCGCGATCTGTACACCATGTTCCAGATCGGCTTCGATCAACTCGCCGCCCGCGGGCCCGCCCGTGTAAAATGCGGCGTGTGACCATGTTGAATGCGTGAGATATTTGATCGCCGCCGAGATTCGCCGGTCGCCTTCGACCAAAAGCACATCGCCCGGGCGCAGGTTGTCGCGCAGCGTCGGTGTCGGGACAGCCGCGAAGGTTTGGTAAAACCGCGTGCGCCCCTGCAAGAACCGCGCAATCCTGCGTCCGATGAATTCGTTGAGACGGTTCATTCTGGCGTCCTCCTGCGCCAATCATGGCCTACAGATAGGGTGTGCGCAGCAGGGCACCAGTGCGCCAAGCACCCGCGCCGCATAAATTGAACCACCGTGTGGGGCGCGGCTTAGTCCAGCGCCTCATGCCCGCAAGCGGGACAATCGGCCAGATCAGAGCGCCCCGATTGCGGCAACTCTTGCATGATCTGTCGCAGCGCGCTGCGCAGCCCTTCCTCAAACACCGGATGGTAGAACGGCATGCCAAGCAGATCATGCACATCCATATCCTTGTGCAGCGCGAGCGCCAGAAGATGGGCCAAATGCTCGCCTTCGGGCAGCGCGAGTTCAGCGCCAAGCAGCTTGCCGCTGTCCTTGGCGGCGTAAATGCGGATCATGCCATGCGCTTTTCCGGCCATCCGCGCGCGCGATTGACGAGAAAAATCCTGCGCGCCGATCAGGATAGATTCGCCTTGCAACTCTTTGAAGCCCTTGCCGATCCGCGCGGCGTTGGGCGCGGAAAACGTGATCGCGAGCGGCACCCGGCGCTGATAGGCACGCGCGGATCTGGCCAGCGCATTGCGTCCTGCGATATGGCCCTCATCGGCGGCCTCATGCAGCAGTGCGCGGTCACCATTGGCATCGCCCGCTAGAAAAACCGGCAAGTCGCCGATTTTTAACGTATGGCGGTTGACCTTTGGCATGCCGCGCTCGCTGAGGTCTACGCCCAGTGTCTCAAGACCCAAGCCCTCGATATTGGGCCTGCGCCCCATCGCGGCCAGAACGGCATCGGCCTCAAACTGCCCGCCCGCGCCCGAAACCGTTAGCGTCGTGCCATTGTCTTTGATCTCGGCAGGCGCGCCTAAGTATAGCGCGATGTCCTTGCTGACGCTCTCGCGCAGAGATGTCGCCACTTCAGGGTCGCTGACCCCTGCCAGTGTTTCAAGCGCGTCAAACCCCGCGATCTCGACACCCAGACGTGCCATCGCCTGCGCCAGTTCCACGCCGATTGCGCCCATGCCGATCACCGCGATGCGCTGGGGCAGATCGGGCAGTTCAAACAGCGTGTCAGTGGTCAGAATGCGGTTTCCAAATTTTTCCCACGGTTTGGGTAGGATCGGCGACGATCCGGTCGCCAGAATGATCGCATCGGCGGTGACCTCGCCGATGCCCTCAATCTGAACCCGGTTCGGTGCCATCAGTTGCGCGCGCGCCGAGATTGCGCGCTTGCCAAGGTTTTCGGGGACCGAGCGCGGAGATTTCACGAACCCGTCGCGCAGGGCACGCATCCGCGCGAGAATCGTGGGGATGTCAGCGCGCAGGTCGTCGCCGCCGCTGATTCCGAACTCTGCGAAATCCTTGCGGCGGTGAAAGGCGTTGGCAGCCTCGATCAGCGCCTTGGAGGGCATGCAGCCGCGCGCCGCGCAAGTTGTTCCCCAATCGCCCGCGTTCACGATCAGAAAATCTTCGGTTTCGCGGCGCACTTCACGCAAAGCCGAAAGCCCTGCCGATCCCGAGCCGATGATAATGACGCGTTTATGTTGGGTCATGGTGCCTCCGGTTTGGCGGGTTGCAAGAGCGAACCCGTCAGCGCGGGTTTCGTTCCGCTTGGATATGCGCGCTCGTGAGAGGCTGAGTGGATACACGCAACCTGCGCATTGTCAAAATCTGGCGCAGAGATTGCGCAGGCGAGATGGTACGAAAGATATCGCGCATCATTTTCGCATCGGCTGCCAGACCTTTGCGCCAATTGCCCAGTTTTGTGTGCTTCATCGGGCTATCGACATCAGGCCACGCTACGACGGCAATGCGCGCGGATTGCGCGATCCAAAGCCGGTTCATGAAGACCTCAAGGCCAAAGCGGGGCAGGGCATGCAATTGGTCAAGTCGCGCGGCCAGCAGATCGCGCGCCAGCACCCGTTCTCCAGAGATATAATCGAGCCCGATCATCCGCCAAAGCCGCGGAGCATTGCGGCGCAAGCTGATCGAGACATCGGCCGCGCCGCTGGCAACAGGGGCTATCAGCGCGCCAAGATCGCCCGCACCCAGCCCCAAAAGATCGCTATCAAGCAACATCACATGGCTGCCCGTGCTGGCGGCGATCCCCGCCGCGACTGCCGCCGTCTTACCGCCATTCCGACTTTGGCGGATCACGTGCAGATGGGAATGCGTGCGCTGATGGCTTTCGGCGATCAGCGCTGTGTCATCGCTTGATCCGTCATCCACCACGATCACTTCAAAAATCTGGCGATGCGCCAACACGGTTTGCAGAACAGCCGCAATCCGGGGGGCCTCGTTATAGGCGGGAATGATACAGCTAATATGCGTCATGCGGGGTACTTCTTGCGGCGGAAATACCAGATCGCACCGCCCAGCAAGATCAGCCCCAGAGCGATCAGCGAGGCGCGCGCGATCCAACTGTCGATACTGCCGTAATAGGCACCAAGCTGATAGCCAAGGGCGACGAAGAACAGCGATTTTGGGATCGTCGCGATCAGGTTGGTGGCGGCGAACATCCAGAAATTCATCCGCGCCACGCCTGCTGCCACCAACACCGGAGCACCCGCCGAATGGGTCCATTTGCCAAACAGCAGCGTGCGCACGCCCTTGTCGCGAAAATGGCGCCCGTTGCGCAGCAGCCGCTCGCGGCTCAGCCCCAGCTTGATGCGCCAGCGCGCGGGCAGGCGATGCAGCCCCCATCGCCCCAACGCATAAAGCCCGATATCGCCCACCACATCAGCGAGGATAACGACGACCGACACGCTCCAGACGGAAAACAGATGCTGGCTGGCCAGCCACGCCGCGATCACCGTCACGATCGGCCCTTCAAGCACCGCAATCGGGGCAACCACCGCTAGCCCGTGCTTGGCCATCAGCACGGTGATCGTCTCAAGCCCGATCATGCCTCAATGTCCAGTCGTGACTTCGGTATGGGACATCTCATTGCCACGCCATGTAAATTGCCGATCTCTCCAAGTCGCCAGCCAAAGCGCGGGCAACATCATGTCGCGGATCATCCAGGCAGCCAGATCACGCCAGCCTGCCGACCAGCCCGCTACCCGTGCCAGCGCCCATTCGACACCGTACCATAGCGCAAACAGAACCGGCAGGGCCAATGCGGGTATAATATCCATGCCCACCAGCGCGAGTGCGGCAGCAAGGGGCAGGACAGGGCCTTGCGCGATCTCGGCGGCAAAGATCGCGATAAACCCGTCACGGCGCACTTTTGACCAGCGCAACTGGCGCGCCCAGACGGCGCGGGGCGGGCGATAGCCGATGGGTTGGGCAAACAGATGGCGGGTCAGGCGCACATGCAGCCCCTGATCGCGCACCAGTTTCGTGGCGGCGACGTCCTCGGCCATATTGCGCCCCAGAGCCGCAAAGCCGCCCCCTTTCATCAAGATATCGCGGTTCCAGAACAAAGACTTGCCCTGCGCAAAGCCGAATCCCAGCTCATCCGCTGCCAACTGCCAGCGCGCCTGATTGGTGTTGAGAAACGCTGCCTCGACCGCGCCCCAAAGATTGCTGGCGCGTGAACCCACCGGCGGGGCCGAAACCAGTCCGGTGCCGGGGCGCCATTCGGCGAGCAACTGTTGCAGATAATCGGGCGGAAGTAGCAGATTGCTATCGGCCATCGCCAGCCATTGAGCGTCCGTCGCCGCAACACCTTTGTGCAGATTGTTCAGCTTGGGATTGCCCGAGACCGCATCCAAACCGATCAGAAGCCGGGCATTGACCAGCGGGTGGCGCGCCATCAGATCGCGCACCAGATCGCAGGCGGGATCGGAGGCTGAAGGAGCGCAAAAGATCACCTCGAAATCAGGGTAATCAAGGGTGAAGGACGAGCCCAGCGTCTCGCCATCGAACGGATCAACGCCGCACACCGGGCGCAGGAGCGCGATCTTGGGCAGCGTGGCGGGGGTAGGCCGCGGCGCGCGCAGGCTGCGCCGCGCCACCGCCGCAGAGGTGGCGATATGAATCGCAAAGGTCAGGCCCAGAAAGGCGATGAGGATGATGGCCAGAGCGGTCATGCGCGCACCCGCGCCAGCTTGGCGTCCTGAGCAGGTGGAACGGGCTGATGCTGCACTTGCCGCGCAGTGCGCCATTCCAGTAGTTGTAGCGCCCCCGAGTGATCCTCGGTCAAGGCTGTCAGGCTATCCACCCAATCGCCGCAATTGGCATAGGTCAGACCGTCCAGATCGCGCAGCGCGGGCTTGTGCGAATGGCCGCAAATGATGCCATCGGCCTCTGCGTCATGGGCCAAGGCGGTGAGGCGACGCTCATATCCCTCACCGCGCGCCAGAAGGGTGTTGATACCCGAAATCGCGAGTTCGATCACGCTATGCTCGGTCTCGGAACGCCCCGTGCGGCGACGCAGCCACGCATCGAGCCCGCGAAACAGCCCATCCATCTGGCTGCCAAACCGCGTCATCCCATGCCAGCGCAAGATCCGCGCGTCGCATTGATCGCCATGAATAACCAAATAGCGCTGCCCGTCTGCGCCGTGATGCACTACCCGCTCGGCCAGTTCGAAATTGAGAAAGCTCATCCCCGGCCCGCGCATTGAGGCATCGTGGTTGCCCGGCAGATACACCACCCGCGTGCCTTGTGCCGCGCGCCGCTCCAACTCGTTGAGGATTTCAGTCTGCGCGTTTGTCCACTGCACTTTGCCGCCATGCCACAGGTCCAGAATATCGCCCACAAGATAGATCGTCTCTGCCTCGGTGGCGCGCAAAAACTCAAGGATCGGTCCGGGCCGACAGCCCCGTGCGCCAAGGTGAAAATCCGATAGGAACAGCGTACGATACTGCGTGCGGCGGACGGGTTTCGCAAGGCGGGCGGAAACGGTCATCGGGCGACTCCGGTCTGGGGATCAAGGCTTAAAGAACGGCCCGATCCGCCTGAAATGGGACCAAAGGCGCATCGTAAAATTGCGCAAGATCGGGACGAAACGCCGGATTTTGGCGAGGACGAGGTAGCTGGTGAGGCGAACAGGCGGGACATGGCTCTCGCAATCATACTAGCATCGCCCGAATGACGTCTGGGCGTGACGTGAAGGAGACACTTTTATTAAACTCTTATGACACCTAAGCAGTGGGCAGGCGCGATCAAGCGCGCGAAAGCACAACTTCCGGTGAGTATTCTGTAACTTGTCATCGCAGCGCTGTGCGGGACATAGTGAGGGCGGCTTTCAAAAAGGGATGCGCACAACGATGGCGGGATATCTGACGACACATGTTCTTGATACGGCGCGCGGCTGTCCGGCGGCGGGGTTGCGCATCGTGTTGTATCGCCTTTCTGGCGATCAGCGCGCGCAGATCGTCGAGATGGTGACCAATGCTGACGGGCGCACCGACAGCCCGATCCTGCCTGCCGACACGTTTGCGACCGGCAGTTACGAGCTGGTCTTTCACGCAGGCGATTATCTGCGGGCAAGCGGGCAGGCGGTCGAAGATCCGCTATTTCTTGATCAAGTGCCGATCCGCTTTGGCATGGCCGATGCGCAGGCGCATTATCATGTGCCCCTGCTGCTATCGCCTTACGGCTATTCGACCTATCGCGGCAGCTAAGCGCGCCAAAGATTTGAGCAGATGGACAATTTTTGCCCATTTGCGCGCTGGGTTGGCTTGCGCTTGCGCCGAGCTTGGGAAACTCTGGCGCAAATAAGGGGCAGATCATGGACTACACGTTTTGGATGGAATGGGTGCAATTTGCGGTGCGCTGGCTGCATGTGATCACGGCGATCGCGTGGATTGGCTCGTCGTTTTATTTTATCGCGCTTGATCTGGGGCTGACGCCGGAACCGGGGGCGCCCAAAGGCGTGACCGGGGCCGCGTGGCAGGTCCATGGCGGCGGGTTTTACCACATCCAGAAATACATGGTTGCGCCCGAACAGATGCCAAGCCGCCTCACTTGGTTCAAATGGGAAAGCTACGCCACGTGGTTGTCGGGATTTGCGATGCTGATCCTGTTGTATTGGATGCAGGCGCAGTTTTTCCTGATTGATCCGCGCGTTATGGACCTGAGCGTCTGGCAGGCGGTGGCGATTTCGGCGGGCTCGCTGCTGTTTGGCTGGATCGCATATGATCTGATCTGCAAATCGCGCTTTGGTGAGGATAACACCCGCCTGATGCTGGGGCTTTACGTGATTCTGGTGGCGATGGCATGGGGCTACACGCAGGTGTTTTCGGGGCGCGCGGCCTTACTGCATCTCGGCGCGTTCACCGCCACGATCATGACGGCAAATGTGTTTTTGATCATCATGCCCAACCAGCGCATCGTGGTGGCGGATCTTAAGGCAGGGCGGGCGCCCGATCCCAAATATGGTAAGATCGCCAAGCAGCGCTCGACCCATAACAACTACCTCACCTTGCCGGTGATCTTCCTGATGCTGTCCAACCACTATCCGCTGGCATTTGCGAGCCAATACAACTGGTTGATTGCCTCGTTGATCTTTTTGATGGGGGTGACGATCCGTCATTTCTTCAATACGCATCACGCCCATAAGGGGAGCCCGTGGTGGACGTGGGGCGTGACGGCGCTGATCTTTGGGCTGATCATCTGGCTGTCGTCGATCCCCAAGCCGGACATGGGAAGTGACGATGATGGCATGGCGATGCTGACTCCGGTAGAGGCACGCTTTGCTGCCGCGCCGGGCTTTGAGGATGTCAGCAATATCGTGATGGGGCGCTGTTCGATGTGTCATGCATCCGAGCCGGGTTTCGACGGTATCGGGCGCGCGCCAAAAGGCATTCATCTTGAAACCCCGCGCGAAGTGGCCGCCGCCGCGCGCGAGATTTATCTGCAGGCCGGGCTGAGCGATGCGATGCCACCCGGCAATCTGAGCTTCATGGAACCCCAAGAACGCGCCGCGATCCGCAAATGGTATCGCGCAGGGGAAGGGTACGTGCAGGCCGCGCAGGCTGATCAGGCAAATCCTGCGCCCCAAAGGTCGCCCAGCGATTCGTAATCGCAGGCATGTTCGCGTGGTTGTTTTGTTGCCGCATTGAGAGCCGAAATATCCCTACGTATGTGGTCAGCTTGCCTTAACTGTTCCCTTGATGCCCCTTATGCACCTCAGGCGTTAGCAACAGATTAATCCCGCCACGCGAAAACGAATCCTTTCGCGCCCTTGCAGCGCTTTGCCCGCGTCACTAAGACTTCTGTAAAGAACTACGGCTATGGATTTTGCCAAGACACCCAGGAAGGGCATCTCGATGAAAGACCCCCAAGACTTTTACATGAATACGCTGGTGCCTATGGTGGTCGAGCAGACGTCGCGCGGCGAACGCGCCTATGACATCTTCTCGCGCCTCCTCAAAGAACGCATCATTTTCCTGTCCGGCCCGGTGCATGACGGCATGTCGACGCTGATCTGCGCCCAGCTTCTGTTCCTTGAGGCGGAGAATCCGAACAAGGAAATCGCGATGTATATCAACAGCCCCGGTGGCGTCGTCACCTCGGGTCTGTCGATCTATGACACGATGCAGTACATCAAGCCCAAAATCTCGACTTTGGTGATCGGGCAGGCGGCTTCGATGGGCTCGCTGCTGCTGACGGCGGGCGAAAAGGACATGCGATTCTCGCTGCCCAACAGCCGCGTGATGGTGCACCAGCCTTCGGGCGGGTATCAGGGGCAGGCGACGGATATCATGATCCACGCGCGTGAGACCGAAAAGCTCAAGCGTCGTCTGAATGAAATCTACGTCAAACATACCGGCAATGACTATGAAACCGTCGAGGCCGCGCTTGAGCGTGATAATTTCATGTCCGCCGAAGACGCTAAAGCCTGGGGTTTGATCGACGAAATTCTCGAAAGCCGCACCCCGAGCGAAGGCGAAAAGTGATCCCGGGGCTTAACTGACCCGCGAATTTGACATTGAGGTAGCGGGTGGCCTGTCCTAGTCTGACCGGGACAGGCCCCCGAAATAGCCCGGATGGCCGGGCAGCGCAGAGGTTTTAGATGGCGAACTCGAACGGCTCCGACAGCAAGAACACGCTCTATTGCTCGTTTTGCGGCAAGAGCCAGCATGAGGTCCGCAAGCTGATCGCGGGCCCGACTGTGTTCATCTGCGATGAATGCGTCGAGCTGTGCATGGATATTATCCGCGAGGAAACGAAATCGGCGGGGCTGAAAACCACCGATGGCGTGCCGACACCGCGTGATATCTGCAAGGTTCTCGATGATTATGTGATCGGGCAGGAACACGCCAAGCGCGTGCTCTCCGTCGCGGTGCACAATCACTACAAACGACTTAATCACGGCTCGAAAACCGATATCGAGCTGGCGAAATCCAACATCCTGCTGATCGGCCCGACGGGCTGCGGTAAAACCTTGCTGGCGCAAACGCTGGCGCGCATTCTGGATGTGCCCTTCACGATGGCCGATGCGACCACGCTGACCGAGGCGGGTTATGTCGGGGAAGATGTGGAAAACATCATCCTGAAATTGCTGCAAGCCAGCGAATATAACGTCGAACGTGCGCAGCGCGGCATCGTCTATATCGACGAGGTCGACAAGATTACGCGCAAGTCTGACAACCCTTCGATCACGCGCGATGTGTCGGGCGAGGGCGTGCAGCAAGCGCTGCTTAAGATCATGGAAGGCACCGTCGCCTCGGTGCCCCCGCAAGGCGGGCGCAAACATCCCCAGCAGGAATTCCTGCAAGTGGACACGACGAACATCTTGTTCATCTGCGGCGGTGCTTTTGCCGGTCTCGACCGGATCATTGCGCAGCGCGGTAAGGGCTCTGCGATGGGCTTTGGCGCGGATGTGAAGGAAAAAGACAGCCGCGGCGTGGGTGAGATTTTCATGGATCTCGAACCAGAAGATCTGCTGAAATTTGGGCTGATTCCGGAATTTGTCGGTCGTCTGCCGGTGATCGCGACGCTGACCGATCTGGATGCCGACGCGCTGGTGACAATTTTGACGGGGCCGAAAAACGCTTTGGTCAAACAGTATCAACGCCTGTTCGACATTGAGGGCGTAAAGCTGACCTTCACCGATGATTCGCTTGTCGCGATTTCCAAACGTGCGATCGAACGTAAGACCGGTGCGCGGGGCCTGCGCTCTATCATGGAAGACATCCTGCTGGATACTATGTTCGAACTGCCCGGTCTGGATGACGTTGAAGAAGTGGTGGTCAACGAAGAGGCGGTCACACAACCCGAGGCCAAACCCCTTCTGATCTACGCCGAGAAAAAGAAAGAGGGCAAATCAGCAAGCTGATCCCTTCAAACGACAGATTTTGAAAAGGCGGGCTTCGGCTCGCCTTTTGTTTTTGCACCTGCCGACACTGGACCTCGCTGCGTCAAAGGATATAACGGTCAGGACAGATTGCGGAGGTTGTCCCATGAAATTCTTGCTTCGGCTGCTGACTTGGTGGAACGGCCAAACGCTTGGCACGCAATTGTTCACCGCGCGCAAGGGCGTGAAGGTGGGCGAAGACGCGCAGGGCAACATCTATTATCATTCGCGCGACGACAAGAAACGTTGGGTGATCTATAACGGCGTGATCGAAGCCAGCCGCATCCCTCCGGATTGGCATGGCTGGATGCATTTCACCTTTGACGAGCCGCCGACCGAGCAGCCCTTTGCCCATAAGGCTTGGGAAAAGCCGCATCAGGAAAACCATACCGGCACGGCTGCGGCCTATGTGCCGCCTGGTTCAATCCGCTTGGCACAACCGGTGGAGCGGCGCGACTACGAGGCGTGGCAACCCGAATAACCGCAAGGGACGGCAATGTCTGAGAACCGCACCGAGATCGTGACCGGGGCCGTGGTGCTGGTCGTGGCGCTGGGCTTTCTGGTCTGGGCGGGACGGGGAATCGGCCTTGGCCCTGAGGGCGGGAGCTATCCGCTGCATGCCTCTTTCCGCTCGATTGGCGGCGTGATTGCGGGCACTGATGTGCGGCTTGCGGGGGTCAAGGTGGGTACGGTGACCGATGTGGGGCTGAACCCGAAAACCTTTTTCGCCGACACAACGATTGCCGTGAAAGACAGCGTGAAACTGCCCGAGGATACCGTGATTGCAGTGACGCAAGACGGGCTGATGGGCAGCAACTATATCGAGTTGATTCCCGGCGGCGCGCTTGATGACCTCAAGCCCGGAGATGAAATTCTGGATACGCAAAGCGCGGTTTCGGTTCTGAACCTGATGCTGAAATTTGCCGGTGGCGGCACGCAGGAGGACGCGCAATGATCCGCGCATTGATCGTGGCTTTGATGCTACTGCCCAGCGTGGCCGCGGCGCAGGAACTGTTGCCCGATGCCACGCCTGATGATCAGATCCCGCAAGCCGAACCTGCTCGCGGGTTGGCCGATGGCACGGGGGCGATGCTGCGTGGCCTTGATAAGGTGGCGGGCACGACCTCGGATATCGAGATGAAAACCGGACAGACGGTGAAATTCGGTTTTATTTCCATTACCTTGCGCGAATGCCGCTATCCGGTGGATGACCCGTCTTCGGATGCCTATGCATATCTGACGATCACCGAGGCTGCCAAACCGCAACCCGATTTCTCGGGCTGGATGATCGCTTCCAGCCCGGCACTTTCCGCGCTGGATCATCCGCGCTATGACGTTTGGGTCGTTCGCTGCACCAGTAATTGAGGCGTCGGGGTTTCGGGGGCCGTGATGTCCGCGCTTTGAAGCAGAGCCTTGGCAAGCCGCGCGTGATACTCCTCTCGCGCAATTTCGATGCCGCCAAGGCTGGCCAGATGCGGTGTGATATACTGCGTGTCGAACAACGAAAATCCCGCTTGGCGCAGTCGATCTACGAGAAACGCGATTGCGATTTTCGACCCGCTACGACGCGCCGAAAACATGCTTTCGCCGAAAAACGCCCCGCCAAGTGTGATGCCGAAAATGCCACCGACCAAAGCCGTGCCATTCCAGACCTCAAGCGAATGGGCAAAGCCCGCAGCATGCAGCTCGTCATACAGCGCGAATAGCGGGCCGTTGATCCAAGTTTCACTGCGATTCGCGCAGCCCTCAACCACGGCGCGAAAGTCCTGATTGAGTGAAATGGCGTAATCTGCACGGCGGATTTCTTTCGCGAGGGTGCGCGAAATATGAAAGCTCTCCAAGGGCATAATGCCGCGTTGGGCGGGATCAAACCAGTGAAGCTGCGTCGCTTCACGGCTTTCGGCCATTGGAAAAATGCCTTGCGCATAGCCTGTCAGAAGGAGTTGCGCGCTCAACCTGTCCGTCATTTTCTTGCCCGGTTTTCCCGTTACGCCTAGGGTACCCACAAGATGAACGAGAGCGAGGCCGAGCGCAAATATGGGTTTCTATGATTTTCTGCCCGAGATCGGGCGCTATGCAGATGATCCAGGCACGGTGGACCGTATGAACCTGCGCCACAAGGTGATTATCAAGCCACTCGAAGATCAGATCGCGGGCAAGCGGGTGCTGGATCTGGCGGCGCATGATGGGCGCTGGGCCTATGCGTTTGCGGCTGCTGGCGCGCGTGAAGTTGTCGGCATTGAGGGGCGTCAAGAGTTGATCGACCGCTTTGAAGAATTCCCCCGTGCCCATTTGCGCCAAAAAGTAACCTTGATTTGCGACGATATTTACGACGGCATGCAGAAACTGATCGACGCGGGCGAACGCTTTGATGTTGTTGGGGTTTTGGGTATTCTTTACCACGTTATGGACCATTTCCGCCTGTTCCAGCTTGTGCGCAAACTCGGCCCGGAACTGGTGATCGTGGATAGCGAGTTTGCGCAGCGCCCCGGTCAGGTAATCATGCTGGTGCGCGAACGCACGGATAACGAACTGAACTCGATTCCCCAGATCGAAGGGCAGGAAAAGGCGTTGATCGGCATTCCGTCCTTCCCTGCGATGGAGGCGATGGCGGATGTGCTAGATTACGATTGTCACTGGCTTGATTGGGACGAGATCGGGCCGGGCAAGCGCAAATTTGTCGGCGATTATTATCGCCCCGCCGATCAGCCCAAACGACGCGGCACCTGTTTGTTGATCCCGAAATAGAAAAACGCCCCCAAATCGGGGGCGCTTTCAGTCTGGCTTGTGCCGCTTACAGGTTCTTTTCGAGCCATTTCTCCAGCCAATGGATCGAGTAATCTCCAGCCTGAATATCGGGTTCGGCCAGCAGCGCATTGAACAGCGGCACGGTCGTGTCCACGCCATCCACGATCAGCTCTCCCAGCGCGCGGTTGAGACGTTGAAGTGCCTCGTGGCGGTCGCGCCCATGCACGATCAACTTGCCGATCAGGCTGTCGTAATACGGCGGGATCGTGTAGCCGTCATACAGCGCGCTATCCATGCGCACGCCAAGACCACCGGGCGCGTGATAATGCGTGATCTTACCGGGGCAGGGCGAGAAATTCGGCAGCTTCTCGGCGTTGATGCGCACCTCGATTGCGTGGCCGCGAATCGACAGCTTATCCTGCTCGAACTCCATCGGTTCCCCGGCCGCGACCTTGATTTGCTGGCGCACGAGATCGACGCCGAAAATGGCCTCGGTCACCGGATGTTCAACCTGCAGGCGGGTGTTCATCTCGATGAAATAGAACTCGCCGTCTTCATAGAGAAACTCGATCGTGCCAGCACCGGAATAACCCATTTTGCCAATTGCATCGGCGCAGATGCCACCGATACGCGCGCGCTCTTCGGGCGTGATCGAGGGGCCGGGGGCCTCTTCGAACACTTTCTGGTGGCGGCGCTGCAACGAGCAATCGCGCTCGCCCAGATGCACGCCACGATCCTTGCCATCGCCAAAGACCTGAACCTCGATATGGCGCGGACGCTGGAGATATTTCTCCATATAGACTTCGTCATTGCCAAAAGCCGATTTCGCCTCGGCGCGTGCAGTGCGAAACGCGCTTTCCAGCGCTGCCTCGTCTTGGGCAACCTTCATGCCGCGCCCACCGCCGCCAGCGGTCGCCTTGATGATCACCGGATAGCCCATCGCGGCGGCTTCTTTCTTGGCGGCCTCGACATCGGGAACACCAGCCGCCGAGCCCGGAACCACCGGAATACCCAGCCTTTTCGCGGTTTCCTTGGCGGTGATCTTGTCGCCCATCATGCGGATGTGCTCTGCCGAGGGGCCGATAAAGGTGATGCCGTGATCTTCGAGGACCTGCACGAAGGCAGCATTCTCCGACAGGAAGCCGTAGCCGGGATGGATCGCCTGCGCGCCCGTGATCTCACAGGCAGCCACGATCGCAGGCACCGAAAGATAGCTTTGTGTCGACGAGGGGGGGCCGATGCACACAGATTCATCGGCCATGCGCACATGCATCGCGTCCGAATCGGCGGTGGAATGGACCGCGACGGACGCGATCCCCATTTCGCGGCACGCGCGGATGACGCGCAGCGCGATTTCGCCACGATTGGCGATCAGGATCTTGTCAAACATCTTAGTGCCCTCACTCAACGATCATCAGCGTCGTGCCAAACTCCACCGGATGGCCGTCATCCACGAGGATGCGCTTGACCGTGCCCGATTTCGGGGCTGGGATATGGTTCATCGTTTTCATGGCTTCCACGATCATCAGCGTCTGGCCTTCTTTGACCTGATCGCCGGGTTTGACGAACGCCGCAGCACCCGGTTCGGGCGACATATAGGCGGTGCCAACCATCGGTGAGGCCACTGCGCCGGGATGGTCTGCGGGATCCTCGTTCACCGGGGCGGCGTCGGTCGGGGCAGGGCTTGCAGGGGCTGCAACCGGGGCGGGGGCGGCGGCCATTGGGGCCGCAGCTTGTTGCACCACATTCACTTGCTTGGCCACGCGCACCTTCAGGCTGTCATCGGGGCCGTAATCCCGCGTAACTGCCAGTTCGGTCAGCTTGTTGGCGTTCAACAGTTCTGCGAGTGCCTGAATGAAGGCCACGTCATTGTCTCGGGTATCTTTGGTCATGCGATCCTCAAGGGGGGCTTTGCGAATGGCCCGTTCTGACGGGGCCTTACAGTGTCACGGGCGGTTATACGCGAGGTAGGACGCGGTGAAAAGCCGCAACGGGTTGCGTAAGGGCAAGCGGTCGCGAAATCTTGACTGCCCGAAGAATAAGCAAGCGAAGGGCATCGCGCACAATCTCCGGGCAGAGCTGAGGAAACGGGCCTCTGCTGCAGTGCGGAATATTTTACCACTTGATAAAATTCAAGACTGTGGCAGCGTAGGGGCAGCAAAAAAAGGATAGGGAGCCCGCAAATGTCACACAGCCAGCTCACTGAAGGGATCGTGCCGGGTCGGCTTGATCCTGAGGGTTACTGCACAAATTTCGCCGATGTTGCGCCGCCGCTTGGCGTGCAAGAGGCGCGCATCGCCGCGGATCGGTGCTATTTCTGCCATGACGCGCCCTGCATGGAGGCCTGCCCGACCTCAATCGACGTGCCGTTGTTCATCCGGCAAATTTCAACCGGCACCCCCGAGGCCGCCGCACGCACGATCCTTGAGCAAAATATTCTGGGCGGCATGTGTGCGCGCGTTTGTCCGACCGAGACGCTGTGCGAAGGCGCTTGCGTACGTATGGACTCTGAGGGCGAGCCGGTCGAAATCGGTGCATTGCAGCGCTTTGCCACCGACACGTTGATGGCCAAGCAGGATCACCCGTTCTCGCGCGCGTCAAGGACCGGTAAATCGGTAGCGGTCGTGGGCGCGGGGCCTGCGGGCCTAGCGGCAGCGCATCGTCTGGCGATGCTGGGCCATGAGGTCACGATCTATGACGCCCATGCCAAGCCCGGCGGGCTGAACGAATACGGCATCGCCAGCTATAAGGCTCCGGGCGGGTTTGCGCAGGCCGAGGTCGCATGGCTGATGCAGATCGGCGGCATCACCACTGTTGAAAATTGGCAGTTGGGCCGCGAAGGCGATGGCGATCTGGCAGATCTTTTGGCAGATCATGACGCAGTTTTCTTAGGCATGGGCCTGTCGGGCGTGAACGCACTGCGCCTTGAGGGCGAGAACAAAGACGGCATTCTCCCTGCGACGGATTTCATTGCAGAATTGCGTCAGGCTTCGGATTTGGCCGAGCTGCCGATTGGGCGCGATGTGGTGGTGATTGGCGGGGGTATGACGGCGGTGGATGCCGCGGTGCAATCGAAGCTTCTGGGCGCGCTCAATGTCAGCCTTGTGTATCGTCGCTCGCGCGGGGAAATGCCTGCCAGCCTGCATGAACAGGAACACGCGCTGACACATGGCGTGACCATCATCGAAAACGCAGCACCTGTGGCGATTCACGGGAACGGCGCGGTGCGCGAGGTCGAGTTTGCCTATACGCGCACTGGTGCTGATGGGCTTGAGATGACCGATCAAACCTTCCGTCTGGCTGCCGATCAGGTGTTCAAGGCGATTGGCCAGACGCTGGGCGATACGCCCGCCAAGGTCGAGATCGCGGGCGGTAAGATCAAGGTTGACGGCGCAGGCCGCACAACGGCCGATCGCGTCTGGGCAGGGGGCGATTGCACTCATGCGGGCGAAGATCTGACCGTCACCGCAGTGGCGCAAGGGCGCGACGCTGCACAAGACATCCACCACGTTTTGATGGAGGGCTAAGCTATGGCCGATCTACGTTCCGAATTTATCGGTATCAAATCCCCCAACCCGTTCTGGCTGGCTTCGGCGCCGCCCACAGATAAGGAATACAATGTCCGGCGCGCGTTCGAGGCGGGCTGGGGTGGCGTGGTGTGGAAAACGCTGGGCTCCGAAGGGCCACCTGTGGTCAACGTGAACGGCCCGCGCTATGGCGCGATCTACGGCGCGGATCGGCGGTTGCTGGGGCTCAATAATATCGAGCTGATCACCGACCGCCCGCTTGAGGTGAACCTGCGCGAGATCAAGTCGGTCAAGCGCGACTACCCCGACCGCGCGCTGATCGTATCGCTGATGGTGCCCTGTGACGAGGAAAGCTGGAAGGCGATCCTCAAACGCGTCGAGGACACCGAGGCCGATGGCGTCGAGCTCAACTTCGGTTGTCCGCATGGCATGGCCGAACGTGGTATGGGATCGGCTGTCGGGCAGGTGCCCGAATATATCGAGATGGTCACGCGTTGGGTGAAACAACATTCGCGCATGCCCTGTATCGTGAAACTCACGCCCAATATCTCTGACATCCGCGGCCCGGCGCGCGCGGCCAAGGCGGGGGGCGCGGATGCGGTCAGCCTGATCAACACGATCAACTCGATCACCTCGGTTGATCTGGATGATTTCGCACCCGAACCCACGATTGACGGCAAGGGGACGCACGGTGGTTATTGTGGTCCGGCGGTCAAGCCGATCGCGCTGAACATGGTGGCCGAGATTGCGCGCGATGCTGAAACGGCGGGTCTGCCAATCTCTGGCATCGGCGGCGTGACTACTTGGCGCGATGCGGCTGAATTCATGACGCTGGGGGCGGGCAATGTGCAGGTCTGTACGGCGGCGATGACCTACGGGTTCAAGGTCGTCCAGGAAATGATCTCGGGCCTGTCCGAATATATGGATCGCAAGGGGTTCACCAATACGTCTGAACTTGTTGGGCGCGCGGTGCCCAATGTGACGGATTGGCAGTATCTGAATCTCAACTACGTCACCAAAGCCGAGATCGTGCAGGACGATTGCATCAAATGCGGTCGCTGTTTTGCTGCCTGCGAGGATACCAGCCATCAGGCCATCACGATGTCCGATGATCGCACCTTCACCGTCAAGGATGAGGAATGCGTGGCGTGCAACCTGTGCGTCGAGGTCTGCCCGGTCGATTGCATCGAGATGAAGCAAATGGCCAAAGGCAGCGTCGATCCGCGCACCGGAGAAACGGTGGGCGACTACGCCAACTGGACCACGCATCCCAACAACCCTTCGGCAACTGCTGCCGAGTAAGGGTGCGCCCCCTTTATTGGGGGCGCGTCAGCGCGTCACATCCATCTGCGTCGCGCTGGGGTCACTGACCTGCGGCCAAGGTCGGGGAGGAAACTGCTGCGCCGCGCTTGTGACAGGCGCGGCGTCTTGCGTTGTCGCTGTCGATTTAGTGGCATCCCCGGATTGAGGCGACGCTCTCCCCGTGATCGCGCTGTCTTGCGCGGGCGTTTCGCCTTGCGACTCTGGCGTTTCAGTGGCCGCTAAGGTCTCTGACGCCGCCATCCCCGTACCCCCCGCCATCGCCGGAACTGCCATGATTCGCGCTGCCGCCGCTTCTAGCGGTGACACATCGAAAGTCGGCATTGGCCCTGATGGCGCATTGGGGTCAGGGGGCGGGCCGACCGGCTCACTTCGGGCCGGCGCGCTTTGGGTCTGTGTAATGGCAACGCGCGCCGCAGCAATACCGCCGAACAGCCGCACGATTTGCACATGATCTTGCGCGGTTTGCGTATCCGTTCCCGCACTTTTGCCGCCATCCGTATCGGCAGGTGTTTCCACCGCTTCTACTGTTGTGGCAGGCGCGTTTTTAGGTGTCGCCGGGCTTAACAGCGGCGACCAACCCGTTTGAGGCATCAGCCCCGATATCCGGTCCATCCCCATTTCCTCGCATAAACATCCCCACAAAGTGAGTTTGCCCCTAATAGGTTTCGCAAAGGTAAAAACGTATCAGTGGCTTAGGCACAGGGTTAACCGCGCAAAGACAAGATGCGATCAAGGGGCCAACAAGCGTCCAAATAGCATGTCCAGAAACTGCTCCGCACCCTCAAACGGGTCGGTGTCGGGGCCGAGAACCGCGCGCACCTGCACCTCGAAATCGGCGTAATGCTGCGTCAGCGCCCAGATTGAGAAAATCAGGTGATGGGGGTCCACCGGGGCCAGCAGACCTGCGTCAATCCAGTCGCGAATGATCTGTGCCTTGGCATCGACCAAAGCCTTGAGGTCATTGCCCAGATTATCCGCCAAGCGGGGCGCGCCTTGCAGCATTTCATTGGCAAACAGCCTGCTCTCGCGCGGCATTTCGCGGCTCATCTCGAGCTTGCGCTTCATGTAGGCCATGATCTCGGCGCGCGGATCGCCCTGAGGGTCCATCGCGCGCAGCGGTGCCAGCCACGTATCCAGAAGCCCGATCATCAGCTCGCCGTGGATCGCCTCCTTGGAGGGAAAATAATACAGCAGATTGGGTTTGCTCAGCCCCGCTTCGGCCGCGATCTGATCCAGCGTAGAGCCGCGAAATCCATTTGCCGAAAACACTTCCAGAGCGGCCTCAAGAATCTTGCGGCGATTCAGTTTCTGAATCCGGGTCAGCGGTTTGTCAGCCGTGCTGGCATCGTCAAAGCGCGCCGGGTTTCCAGTGTCGTTCAAAGCTTTTCTCCCAATCACGGCAGCGTAACCGGAAACGCGCGCTCGGATCAATCTTTGCTGGCCTTCAGGGTGGCGATATTTTCGGAAGCGGTCTTGCTTGACTGGTTGCTTGGCTGTGCTAGCGTGACCCTGACCAGATGGTCAAATTGCTTTTCATGGCCTGTGGCGCTGCCCTGGCCGCCCGACCGGAGACACGCCATGGCCCTCGACCGCAAGACCCCCAATGATCTAAACGCTTTCTGGATGCCGTTCACGGCAAACCGCCAGTTCAAGAAGGCCCCGCGCATGTTCGTTGGGGCCAAGGATATGCATTACACCACCTCGGATGGGCGTCAGGTGCTCGATGGTACGGCGGGGCTGTGGTGTTGCAACGCGGGCCATTGTCGCCCGCTGATCACCGAGGCGATCCAGAAACAAGCCGCCGAGATGGATTATGCGCCAGCCTTCCAGATGGGCCATCCGATTGCGTTCGAACTGGCCAACCGGCTGATCGACATCGCGCCCAAGGGGATGGAGCATGTGTTTTATACCAATTCCGGTTCGGAATCGGTCGAGACCGCGCTCAAGCTAGCGATTGCCTATCACCGGGCCCGCGGTGACGGTGCGCGCACCCGTCTGATCGGGCGTGAGCGGGGCTATCACGGCGTGAACTTTGGCGGCATCTCGGTGGGGGGGATCGTCACCAACCGCAAGGTGTTTGGCCCGCTGGTGCCCGGCGTCGATCACATGCCCCACACCCATCTGCCTGAACAAAACAGCTATTCCAAAGGCCAGCCCGAACACGGCGCGCATCTGGCAGACGAGCTGGAGCGGATCGTGGCGCTGCATGGCGCTGAAACCATCGCTGCTGTGATCGTCGAACCGATGGCGGGTTCAACCGGTGTGCTGCTGCCGCCCAAGGGTTATCTGCAAAAGCTGCGTGAGATCACCACAAAACATGGCATCCTGCTGATTTTTGACGAGGTGATCACCGGATTTGGACGCTTGGGTTCGGCCTTTGCCGCACAGCATTACGGCGTGACGCCCGATATCATGACAACCGCCAAGGGCCTGACCAATGGCGTCATTCCAATGGGCGCGGTGATGACCACAGCGGCGGTGCATGATGCGTTCATGAACGGCCCCGAGCATATGATCGAACTGTTCCACGGTTACACCTATTCGGGCAACCCGATTGCCTCGGCGGCCGGGCTTGCGACGCTGGAGACTTACAAACAAGAGGGCCTGTTCGAGCGCGCCGCCGACCTCGCGCCTTATTGGCAGGACGCGCTGCATTCGCTTAAAGGCACGCGCCATGTCATCGATATCCGCAACGAGGGTCTGATCGGCGCAGTTGAGCTGGAACCGATCGCGGGCGAACCGACGAAACGTGCATTCAACGCCTTCCTCAAGGCCTATGACAAGGGCATCCTGATCCGCACCACGGGCGATATCATTGCGATGTCACCGCCGCTGATCATCTCGAAAGAGCAGATTGATCAGTTGATCGGCACGCTCAAGGATGTGCTGGAAACGCTCGATTAAGGTCGCGCCTTCTGGTGTCAGTGTTGCCCCCCGAAGCGTGCCTTTGGGGGGCTCGCTCGGCGTGCATCCGCTTGCCACGGCGCGACCCCTTGTGCCGCTGCGCGCACCCCCTATCTTGCGCGCAGCCCCGGAGGTTTCCCCATGCTGCGCCTCACAGTCCTTCTTGCCTTTCTGACAAGTGCCACGCCCGCGCTGGCAGAGCTGGTTGCGTGCAAGACCACGATCCGGGGCGAGACCTATGATTTCCGCTATGATCCCGACAATGCGGCGCTGAAAGACAGCCGCAGCCTGCGCGAAAAGCTGTTTGGCGAGGCGGGCGATGTGACCTGCCCCGCACTGGTGACATTGCGCGCGTTGACGCCTGAGTTGGATGATGCCGGCCGCGCGCCGTTTTGCCTGCAATGGGATCGCGAGGCCAAGACCTATCTTGGCTATGACGAGGGCGCGCGCGATGGGTATGGGCTGTGTCGCAAACCCTCAAAAAGTTTCTGCCAGCGGTTGGTGAGCACGTCGCAGGCCGTTCAAGGTCTTGGACACGACGCTGAAGGTCTTGCTGCGGATGCGGCGGGAGCGGTCGTCGGGGATAAACTGGGCGCAAAAATTGTGCGCGATCAGTCGGGCCGCTTGCGCGACAAGCTGCTCAAAGCAGGGGTCGGCGTTCTGGCGGCCTCGTCGCCGCCCGCGCTGGCCGCGACGGCGGTCATTATTGGCAGCACAGTCTATGTCTGCTCGGATCAGGGCGCTGAGGGGGCGGCGATGCAGGCTGCGCCCGCACCAGATCTCAAAAGCGGGGCCGAGATCGCAGAAGGGGCCGCTTTGTTGGGGGCGAAACTGCCCAAAACGCATCTGCCCGAAGGCGTCGAGGGCGCGCCAAGCGCCCCGGTCGAGGTTGCGCCATTGAGCCAGCCAGACCACTGAGCCAGCCAGATATGTCGGGGCTAAAGCAACCCCATCGGTCAGAGTGAGGATTTGATTTGGGCGCTGAAAGTTAAGCGCAAGACCCCCCGAATGATCCTTCAAGCCCTTGCCCGTCGAAGTTGAGCGAAAAGACTGAGAACCGATAGTCTGGCATGAAAAAGGGGCGCGAATACGCGCCCCTTCAGATTTGTGACGTTGGCTTGAACTAGAAAGAATATTTCATACCGATACGGAGCTGGCCAAAAGCATAGCC
>JAFGWK010000159.1 GCA_016937195.1 Paracoccaceae bacterium
GCAAGCTGGCGCGCCCGATGTGCCGCGCTCTGGCAGATCAGCCAATGCGGGTATCGGGCAACTGGATACGTGCGACCTGATCGGCAATGGGCTCGACAGACAGCGGATGCGTTTCGCCCGCGTGATCCTCGGGATTGCCGATATTGATCCATTCACCGCCCTTGAAGATTTCGAGCGCAGTGAAATTTGCCTTGTAGCCCATTTTGCGCGAACCGGGCACCCAATAGCCCAGATAGACATAGGGCAGGCCGATACGGCGGGCGATCTCGATGTGATCGAGGATCAGATAGGTGCCAAGACTGCTTTTGATCCGGTCGGGTTCGTAAAAGGAATAGACCATCGACAGCCCATCATCGAGCACATCCGTCAGGCAGGTTGCAATCAACGCCCGAACGGATCCCGGCGTCGCCGCGCTTTCGCGATATTCGATGACGCGCGATTTGACCGGGGTTTCTTCGATCATCGCGGCAAATTCAAAGATATCCATATCCGCCATTCCGCCATCGGCGTGACGCAGATCGAGATAGCGGCGGAAAAGCGCGTATTGTTCTTCGGTGGCCCATGGGCTGGTCGCGGTGCGGCGTAGATCGGCGTTGCGCTTGAGAATCCGGCGTTGCGAGCGTGAGTGAGTGAAGTCGGCCACCCGGATCCGCGCGGAGAGACAGGCGGTACAATCGGCGCATGAGGGCCGATACAGCACGTTTTGTGAACGACGAAACCCTTGCCGTGACAAAGAATTGTTAAGCTTTTCAGCGCCTTCCCCCTGCAAAGCCGTGAACAGCTTTCTCTCGGCCCGCCCCTCAAGGTAGGGGCAGGGCTGCGGCGCGGTCACGTAGAACTGCGGAGCAAGCGGGAGAGAATGGCGCATTGGGGTGCCGTTTGACTTTGGGTAATGTTACCAACAGGCTAACAAAGCGCGGCGCTCGGGCCAAGTGTTTCCGCGCAGTTGCAAATCTTATTCTATAGAAAAAGCGCCCCGGTCCGAGTGGCCGGGGCGCTTAAAATCTGTCTCTCGGCGGATTTACGCCTTGGCTGAGTCGTCCTCGCCGCCGCTTTGCGCCGCAGCTTTGGCGCGATCTTCCATATATTGGTCGAACTCGGCCTTATCGCGCGATTCACGCAGACGGCGCAGGAAGTCTTCGAATTCCGATTGTTCGCGCTCAAGACGCTCAAGCGTGTCAGTTTTATAGGCGTCAAACGCTGCGTTGCCGGTGGTGCGCGAGACATGCACCCGCCCGCCAAAACCACACGAGCGGCTGCGTGTCATTTGATGCTCGCCCTTGCGCCAACGACGCCCGAAGCGACCCGTGACCAAAATGAAGGCCAACAGCACCAGCCCCAGCGGACCAGCAAAGATGAACCCCGCAACCATCAGCGCAATCCATGCGCCCGGTCCATTGCCGTCCATCCAGTCGATGGCGCGGGTAAACCAGTTGCCCCGATTAACAGGGGCGGGGGAATTGGTAGCATAGGCTGACATTGGGAACCTCCGTTGGGTTGATGTGAATGCCTTTTACATCAACCAAGATCGGTATTCTGATTGTGTCTTGCAAGGGCTAATGTGAATGTTTTTTACATCTCGTTCTAAGCCCCTTGATCTGCTTTGTTTTATTCGGTGAAATTGGCCTGATCTGCGCCGCTGATGCGCTCTAACTCCTGCGGCGCGATGCTGAAAACATGGCGCGGCGTGCCCGCTGCGGCCCAAATCACATCAAATTCCATCAGCTTGGGGTCTAGAAATGCTCTGACTGGATGCAGATGCCCCAAGGGGGCCACCCCGCCAATCGCAAAGCCTGTTTCTGCGCGGATCAGAGCGGCATCGGCTTTGCCCAAAGGCTGGCCCGCCACAACGCTGGCCTTGCTCGCGCTCACGCGATTGCCCCCGGCCGTGATAAATAACACGATATGGCCAGTTTCTTCGCCGCGAAAGATGATCGACTTGGCAATTTGATCAAGCGCGCAGCCCGCCGATTGCGCCGCTAACGCGGCCGTGCGCGCCTCACCCACTTCGCGAATTTCATGCGCAGTCCCCGCCGCCTCCAGCGCCGCGCGTACCCGTTTCAATGATTTGCTCATTTTAAAGTCTCCAAATATCGCTGCCGAGGGCGCCGGGCGCTGCCGTCAGGCGCCTCTGGCAAGAGTATTTAGGACCAGATGCAAGACGCTCCAATCCCCATTGACCGCCGTCCTCCGAGGGGTAATCTGCGCTTATGCCTTTTGCCTCGCGCCTTAGCCGTTGCCCCATCCCCTTCGAGCCTGATCGCGCGCAGGAAGTGCGGGCGCTGTTTGGTGATCTTGCACCTGAACTGCGTGATTTGCTAGGCGGTACGGCGGGGTGTAGCCCGTTCCTGAAAGGGTTGATGGAGGCGGAAACCGAGTGGTTGCGCGCAGCCCTTGAAGGCAATCCCGAAACGGCGCTGGCCGAGGAGTTCGCGCGCCTTGCTCCGGTTGCGCTGGACGATCTGCCATCAGAGCTGCGCCGGGCCAAACGGCGCGTGGCGTTATTGGCGGCTTTGGCCGATCTGGGCGGGGTTTGGTGTCTGGAAGAGGTAACGGGGGCGCTGACGCGGCTGGGGGATCTGGCGGTTGATCTGGCGCTCAAGCGGCTGGTCGCCGAGGAAATCCGGCGCGGTAAGATCCCCGGTGCGCGTCCCGAAGATGGTGAAACGGCGGCGGGGATGGTGGCGCTTGCGATGGGCAAGATGGGCGCGAGGGAGTTGAATTACTCCTCTGACATCGACCTGATCTGCCTGTTTGACGAGACGCGCTATGATCCCGATGACCGGATGGAGGCGCGCGCAGCCCTGATCCGTGCGACCCGTAAGATGGCCGCGATGCTGAATGACCGTACCTCTGAGGGCTATGTATTTCGTACCGATCTGCGGCTGCGCCCGGATGCCAGCGTGACGCCGGTTTGCATCTCGATGGGCTCGGCCGAGGCTTATTACGAGGCCGAGGGGCGCACATGGGAGCGCGCAGCCTATATCAAGGCGCGCGCCTGTGCAGGTGACATCGCGGCGGGCGAGCGGTTCTTGGCGACTTTGCGCCCCTTCGTGTGGCGCAAGCATCTGGATTTCGCCGCCATTCAGGATGCCCATGACATGCGACTGCGCATCCGCGAGCACAAAGGCTTGGGTGGCCCCATTGAGGTTGCAGGGCATAATATCAAGCTCGGTCAAGGCGGTATTCGGGAAATCGAGTTCTTCACCCAGACCCGGCAACTGATTGCGGGCGGGCGCGACGAAAGCCTGCGTGACCGCACGACCGTGGGGGCGTTGCGCGCGCTGGCGGTCAAGTCTTGGGTGCCCTCGGATGTGGCTGAGGAATTGGTCGATCATTACCGCGTTCATCGCGAGATCGAGCATCGCATCCAGATGGTCAATGATGCCCAAACCCAGCTTTTGCCGGGCACGCAAGACGGTCTTGCGCGGATCGCTGCGATGATGGGCCAAGGGGATGTGGGCGCGTGGAGCGATGCGCTCAAAGAGCGTTTGGAGCGGGTCGAAAGCCTGACCAATGCGTTTTTGGTCTCCGATGAGGCCGCGCCGCGCCCCGATCTCAGCGAGAAGGCCCGCACCTTGGTCGAGGGCTGGGTGGGTTATCCGGCGCTACGCTCGGATCGCGCGCGAGGGATTTTCAAACGTCTCGAACCGGAATTGCTGGGCCGGTTTCAGGCGGCGGCGGACCCCGACGAGGCCTTGGGGCAGTTTGACGGGTTCCTCAAACACCTGCCCGCAGGCGTGCAGCTCTTTTCGCTATTTGAGGCTAATCCCAGCCTGATCGACTTGATTGTTGATATCTGCGCAACAGCGCCCGCGCTGGCCAGCTATCTGTCGCGCAATGCCAGCGTGTTGGATGCGGTGCTGGGCGGGTCGTTTTTCGCGCCTTGGCCGGGGCGTGACGGTTTGGCGCAGGATCTGGGGCGTCAGCTTGCGCGCTTGCGGGATTACGAGGGCGCGCTTGATCTGACGCGCCGCTGGGCAAAGGAATGGAAATTCCGCGTGGGCGTGCATCACCTGCGCGCGCTGATCGAGGCCGAGCAAGCCGCGCGCCAATATGCCGATATTGCGGGGGCGGTGCTGGCCACGCTTTGGCCCATTGTACAGACGGAATTTGCGCGTCGCTACGGCCCGCTTCCGGGGCGTGGCGCGGTGGTTTTGGGGATGGGAAGCCTTGGGGCAGAGCGGCTGAATGCGCAATCTGACCTTGATCTGATCGTGATCTACGATGCCGCTGGACAAGAGTATTCCGAAGGTAAGAAACCCTTGGCGGCACGGGCTTATTACGCAAAGCTCACGCAGGCTTTGATCACGGCGCTGACCGCACCGATGCCCGAAGGCACGCTTTACGAGGTGGATATGCGGCTGCGCCCGTCCGGGCGTCAGGGGCCGGTCGCGACCGCGCTGCAAAGCTTTGCCGATTACCAGATGACCGAGGCCTGGACATGGGAGCATCTGGCGTTGACCCGTGCGCGCGCCGTTGCGGGCGATCCCGATCTGGCCGATGAGGTCGAAGCGATCCGGATGCAGGTTTTGGCCGCCAAAGGGAGCGGGGAAACGGTGCTGAGCGATCTCGCGCAGATGCGTGCGCGGATCTTTGCGGCCAAGCCCGCAGGTGGGCCGTGGGAGGCAAAGACCGGCCCTGGTCGGCTGCAAGACATTGAACTCTTGGCGCAAAGTTTCGCGCTACGCGCGGGGCAGTCCGCGCGCAAGGTCGAGGCGCAGCTTCGGATCGGCCCGCGCGAGGGGTTTGTCAGCAAGGACGAGGGCGCGGTGCTGACCTCGGCCTATCGGCTTTTGTGGCATCTGCAATCGGGGGCGCGCTTGCTGTCAGAGCGCGCGCTCGATATGGACGCAATCGGTGCAGGTGGCCGCGCCTTTGTGCTGCGCGAGACTGGCGCAGACAGTCTTGAAGCGCTAGAGGCCCGGCTGGACCTTGTGACGCGTGACGTGGCGGGCGTTGTGGATCGAGTGTTGGAGGCCTGAATGGGGCGCAAGCTGATGGATATTAAACAGGCCGATCCCAAGGGGTTGATCCGCGAAAGCTATCGGATCGAGGGGATTTCGCTGGATGAATGCCGCTCGATTTTCATGGATTGGGCGTTGAGCCTGCCTGTAGATGCCGACAGTCAGGAAGCGATCCGCACCGTTCTGCTGGCATATGAAGCCCCGCAAGATCATCCGATGAGCTTAGTTCTGGCCGAGGGTCTGGACCGTGTGGGCGAGGCGCCCGCGCGCCGGGGTGGCTGGCGCGGGCGTCGGGTGTAATGCGGGCTTAGCGCGGGAGGGCTGCGGCCTCTGCGGCAAGTGCCTCGATGCCAGCCCAATCGCCCGCTTGCACCAGATTGTCGGGGGCAACCCAAGAACCGCCTGCGCAAAGCACGTTCGGCAGGCTTAGATAATCATTCGCATTCTTTAGGCTGACGCCGCCCGTCGGGCAAAACGAAACCTGCGGGATTGGCGCGCCGATTGCCTTGATCGCAGGCGCGCCGCCCGAGGCCTCTGCGGGGAAGAACTTCAGTACGTCATAGCCCATTTCAAACAGCTTCATCACCTCGGATGCGGTGGCTGCACCGGGCAACAGCGGCAGGCCTTCATCCTCGCAAGCCTTCACCAGCCGCTCGGTCGCGCCCGGCGAGACGCCGAATTTTGCGCCCGCCGCCTTGGCCGCCTTGACATCGGCGGGCGTGAGCAAGGTGCCAGC
>JAFGWK010000160.1 GCA_016937195.1 Paracoccaceae bacterium
ATGGCCCGCCTGCGCAAGGGCGTGGCGCAGACCCGTCACGATCAGCCCGCGCACGGTGCCTGCCTCGCGAAAGCGGACCTCAGCCTTTGCGGGATGCACGTTCACATCAACCCACTCGGGATCGCAGGTCAGGAACAGGCAGGCGGCTGGGTGACGCTCGCGCGAGAGGAAATCCATATAGGCGGCGCGTAGCGCTCCGGTCAGTTGTTTGTCGCGCACCGGACGACCATTGACGAACAGGAACTGTTCCACCGCCGCGCCGCGCGAATAAGTCGGTAGCGCCGCATAGCCCGTCAGGCGTACGCCTTCGCGCTCGGCGTCAATCCGCACGGAATTGTCGGAAAACGCCCGCCCGATCACCCGCGACAGCCGGGCGGCGAGGGCGTCGAACAGCTCTCCCTGCTCGCCATCGACGCGAAAAATCTCGCGCGATTTATCGCCCGAAATATCGGTGAGCGTGAAGCTCACATAGGGTTCGGCCATCGCGAGGCGCTTCATCACATCCGCAATCGCCTGTGCTTCGGCGCGATCGGTACGCATGAATTTGAGCCGCGCGGGCGTGGCGTAGAACAGATCGCGCAGTTCTACGACCGTGCCTTGATTCAGTGCTGCGGGTTTCACCGGGCCGATGGCCCCGCCCGCGACCGTGATCTGCGCTGCGTCAAACCCCTTTGGGCGCGAGGTGATCGTCAGCCGTCCGACAGCCCCAAGCGAGGGCAGGGCCTCGCCGCGAAATCCGAAAGTGTGGATATTGAGCAGATCCGAACCGTCGATTTTCGACGTCGCGTGGCGTGACAGCGCAAGCGGCAAATCATCGTCCGTCATCCCGCAGCCATCGTCGCACACGCGGATCAGCGTCTTGCCGCCATCGCAATAGGTGACGTCGATGCGCGAGGCTCCGGCATCCAGCGCGTTTTCGACCAGCTCCTTGACGGCGCTGGCGGGACGTTCGACCACTTCGCCTGCCGCAATGCGGTTGGCGGCAGCGTCGTCGAGCTGGCGAATGACGGGGCGCTCATCCGCGCCTATATTGCGGTTGTGCTGGTTCATGCCACCAGAGATAGCATAGCGCGCGGCTCAACCCAACAGATTCGCACGCCTTATCCCCTGCGAATTCAGTTCAGCCCGCTGGGACGCCCGACCACGACAAAACGCAGCGCAGACGGGTCAAGGATACGCTTGGCGACGCGGGCGATATCGGCCTTGGTCACCGCGTTCACCTTGTCGTTGCGGGTGTCGATATAGCTGATCGGCATCCCGTTCAATTGCATCCCCGTCATGATCCCCGCAATCGTGCCATTGCCATCAAAGCGCAGCGGATAGGCGCCGGTCAGGTAGGTCTTGGTGTCTTGCAGCTCTTTGTCGGTGACCTTGCCCGTCGCAGCCTTGGCCCATTGCTCTTTGACGACCGAGATCGCCTGCGCGACCTTTTCATTGGCCGAGGCAAAGCTGCCTTGCCATGTCTTGGCCAAATCCTTGTCGACCAGATAAGACGCGATACCATAGGTCAGGCCACGCTTTTCGCGCACCTCATCCATCAGCCGCGAGGAAAACCCGCCCGCGCCGAGAATTTGGTTCAGAACATAGGCAGCGAAGAAATCGGGATCGGTCATCGCTATGCCCTTCTGGGCGAAGATCACCACTGATTGCGGGCTGTCGAAGTCGACTGTGGTGACGCCGCCAGTCAGATCAGGCGTGATCGTGGCAGGCATCGCTGCACCTTTGGCGGGCAAGTCGCCCAGCAGATGATCCAGCATCGGGCCCAATTCGGCCGGGGTGATATCCCCCACCACCGAAACCACCATATGATCGCGGCTCATCACGCGCGCCTTGGCGTCAAACATGTCTTCTTGCGTCAGTGCCTTGACGCTATCGACCGTGCCGTTGAGCGAGCTGCCATAGGGGTGATCGCCAAAGGCAAGTTTGCGCATTGTCTTGGCGGCGATTGCATTCGGGTCAGTCTGATCCGAGGCAATGATCGAAAGTACCTGCGCGCGCACCCGGTCGATGGCTGTCTGTTCAAAGCGCGGATTTATCAGCGCAGAGCGCAACAGATTGACGGATTTGTCGCGGTTCTCGGTCAGCATTCGCGCCGAGATATCCAATGAATCGTCGCCCACATCAAAGCCGAACTGCGCCGCTAGCGACTCTTGCGCCTCAGCAAACTGCTGGCTGTCCATTTGACCTGCGCCCTCTTCAAGCGTGGCGGTCATCAGATTGATCGCTCCACGTTTGCCGGGCGCGTCCAGACTGGCGCCGCCCTTGAACGCGATATCGAGCGCGATGAAGGGAATGTCGTGGTTTTCCACCAGCCAAGCCTTGATCCCGCCGGGGGAGGTGACCTGCTGGATCTCGATTGCACGCGCGGGCAGCGCGAGGATCAGGGCGAACAGGCCGGCCAATGCCAGCCGCGCGGGCAGGGTGAGAACGGCGCGGATCATTGCGTGACCTCCTGCGTGGCGACGGGCGGAGCCATCGGCGCTGATACCTGGGTCGGGGTTGCGCTGGCAGGCTCGGCGTAGCCAGTCACGGAATCACGCGCCTGGAATAGATTTTTTGCGGCGGCCATGACATCGGCCTCGGTGACCGAGGTCAGCACGTCGGGCCAGTTTTCCACATCCTGAACGCTAAAACCTGATGCCAATGCCTCGCCATAACGGCGCGCCAGACCTTGGGTGTTGTCGCGCGAATAAATCTCTGATGCTTTGACCTGCGTCTTGATGCGGGCGAATTGATCGGGGTCGATCCCGTCTTTCAGGAATTGTGCCAAAGCGTCATCTAACGCCTTTTCGGCCTCGGGCAGGGTAACGTCTTTGGCGGGCATGACCGAGATATTAAACGTCGTCGGGTCAATCGACATCCCGTCGTAATAGCTGGACGCATAAATCGCGGTGCCATCGCCATAAATCAGTTTGCGACCCAAAACCGAAGTCGCCTGATTGCCGCCCAAAATCTCGGACAGAACGGTCAGCGCAGCGGCGGTTTTCTGATCGCCGGGATTGCGCTCGGGGGCCAGATACGAGCGCATCAGGTAGGGCTGTGCGATCCGGTCATCCTTGAAGATCAGGCGGCGCGCGGCGCGTTGCGGAGGCTCTTGCGGGCGCGCGCGGGGTTTGAGGCCTTCGGTGGGCTTGAGCGAACCGTAATATTTCTCGGCCAGCGTCTTCACCTCATCGGGCGTCACATCGCCAGCCACCACGAGGATCGCGTTATTGGGGGCGTAGAATTCGTGATACCAGTTCAGCGCGTCCTGACGCGTCAGACCTTCCATCTCTTTGCGCCAACCAATCACGGGCGTGCCATAGGGCGAGTTGAGGAATTGCGCGGCGCGTTCTTGTTCAGAAAACAATGCATTGGCGTTGGAATCGGTGCGCTGTGAGCGTTCTTCGAGAATCACCTGCAACTCGGTCTTGGCATCATCGGGCGAGATCCGCAGATTGCGCATCCGGTCGGCTTCCATTTTCATCACCAAAGGCAGGCGATCCGCAGCGATACGTTGGAAGTAGGCGGTGTAGTCATAGCTGGTAAAGGCGTTGTCCGAGCCGCCATTCGCCGCCACGGTTTTCGACAGTTCGCCCGGCGCCATCGTGTCGGTGCCCTTGAACATCAGGTGTTCAAGGTAATGTGCGATACCGGATTTGCCGCGTTGCTCATCGGCGGAGCCGACTTTGTACCAGACCATATGTACCACGACCGGCGCGCGGTGATCTTCGATTACGACTGCCTTAAGACCATTTGGCAATTCGAAAGTTGAGACATTTCCGGCCATTGCCGGGCTCAGTCCTGCCATGAACAGAAGAGCGACCAGTAAAGCGCGCAATACCCAACTCCTTACCAAATACAGTTGGAGGCAAGATAAGCACACATGCGCGTAGAGGAAAGGGGCTGACGGTGACGTGATCACCGATCTTTTGCCACAAGATTACTGATGGCTTTCCTGCGCGATACCCGAGGGCGGCGCTGCGGGGGTTTGGGCCCCGGCGCGACGCCAGCGTTCAAGCTCGGCCGTCTGGTTCAATTCCATCGGCTTGTAGGCCCTGTAGTAGGCCGAGACTTGGAATAGCCGCTCTAGGAGGCGCTGATCGTGGTCCTTGCGGAATTGCAAATCTTCGTTGGCCAACGTTTGGCGAATACCAGCCTGCGCGCCATAGCGCGAGACCGCCGAAACCAGCGCGCGATCAGAGCCGGGAACAGTGCCCGTCAAATCAAGTCTGCTCCGCTTGCCACCAAGCGCTGCGACTGCATCGGCTTCGGGTGTCGGATCTGTCAGATTCTTGCCGCCGGGTGTGGGGGGCGGAAGTTGGCTCAGATTTTCGGGCATCTGCAACGGCTTGTTCGGCAAAACGCCAAATTCATCCGGGCCTTGGCTTGTCGAGCGCAGATTCATCAGCCTCGGCGTGCGGTCATTTCCGCAGGCCGCAAGCGTCAGGACCGCTACCATTGCGATGCCGAGCGTGCTGAATCGAACCTGCATGAACCACTCCCGTTGCCGTTTGCGCTTCCGTCTTAGCGCAACATTGAAGCGCCGTCACCTGCGAAAAACGCTTAGTCGTTCGTCGGATGTTTCTCTTTGCCTGTAAAGGCCACCAGCCCCAGCGCCCCTAGGAAAATGGCGACATCCGCAATGTTGAACGAAAACGGATTGTTCCAACCGGGCAGTGAGGTGTTGATGAAATCGGCCACCGCGCCGTAAGCGATGCGATCAACCACGTTGCCCAGCGCCCCGCCGATCAACAAGCCAGCCGACAGATTGACGCGTTTACAATGAGGCTCGCGCGCGATCCAGAACCAGACCCATATCGAGATGACCAATGCTATAACGATCAAAATCCAGCGACTGATATCACCCTCGCCGGAAAACAGGCCGAAATTCACGCCCCGGTTCCACGCCATGCGGAAATTGAGCCAGGGCGGAAGGACGTCAATCGCGCCAAGGCGATCCAGTTGCATCTGGTGCACCACGATGAATTTCGAGAGCTGATCAAGGACCAGCACGCTCGCCGCGGTTTTGCTTGCCAATTGCATCGGATTTTTTGCTTTCGCTTGGTATTGGGGGCTCTGCCCCGCTCGATCGCAGAGCTAGGGGCAGAACCCGACAATTCAATGGCGGAAATGGCGCATTCCGGTGAAGACCATGGCAAGGCCGCGCTCGTTGGCGGCGTCGATCACCTCTTGGTCGCGCATCGATCCACCCGGTTGAATAATCGCCGTCGCGCCCGCCTCGGCTGCCGTTATTAGCCCGTCCGCAAAGGGGAAGAACGCGTCCGAGGCCACGACCGAGCCTTTGGTCGGCGTCTGATCCATGCCGCAGGCTTCCATCATGTCTTCAGCCTTGCGCGCGGCAATGCGGGTCGAATCAACGCGACTCATCTGGCCCGCACCCACGCCTACCGTCGCGCCGTCTTTGACGTAGATGATGGCGTTGGATTTGACGTGCTTGGCAACTTTCCACGCAAAGAGCAGGTCTTGGAGTTCGGCTTGCGTGGGCTGGCGTTCGGTCACGACTTTCAGATCGTCCAGCGTAATCGCGCCATTGTCCTTGCCTTGCACAAGGAAGCCGCCCGCAACTTGGCGATAGGTCGTGATCGCCGCCATCGGATCGGGCAGACCGCCGGTTTCCAGCAGGCGCACGTTCTTTTTCTTGGCGATCACCTCTTTTGCGGCGGCGTCAACCGAAGGCGCGATGATGACCTCCGAAAAGATCTTGGTGATCTCTTCCGCCGTGGCTGCATCAAGTGGCTTGTTCAGCGCAATGATACCCCCAAAGGCCGAGGTGCGGTCGCAATCAAAGGCGCGCTTGTAGGCCTCGATCACCGTATCGCCGGTTGCGACACCGCACGGGTTGGCGTGTTTGATGATTGCAACAGCGGGCTTTTCGGTGCCGAACTCTGCAACCAGCTCATAGGCCGCGTCGGTGTCGTTGATGTTGTTGTAAGACAGCTCTTTGCCCTGCAACTGCTTGGCCGTAGCCACGCCGGGGCGGTCGGTGCCATCCAGATAAAACGCCGCAGATTGATGCGGGTTCTCGCCGTAGCGCAGGGTCTGGGCCAAGGTGCCCGCAAAAGCACGGCGACGCGGGGTGTCTTCGCCAATCGCACCTGCCATCCATGTCGAAACGGCCGCGTCATAGGCCGCAGTGCGCGCGTAGGCGATCTGCGCCAGCTTCTGGCGGAACGGATAGCCAATCGCGCCGTCATTCCCGTCCATCTCGGCCAGAACCGCCGCGTAATCGTCAACATCCACCACGGTCGTCACAAAAGCATGGTTCTTGGCCGCAGCGCGGATCATCGCGGGGCCGCCAATGTCGATATTTTCGATGCAGGTGTCGTAATCGCCCCCTTTGGCCACGGTTTCTTCAAACGGGTAAAGGTTCACCACCAGCAGGTCGATGGCCTCGATCTGATGGGCCTCCATCGCGGCAAGGTGTTCTTGATTGTCGCGTAGTGCCAGCAGGCCGCCATGCACTTTCGGATGCAGCGTTTTTACGCGACCATCCATCATCTCGGGAAAGCCGGTGACCTCGGCCACATCACGCACGCTCAGGCCTGCTTCGCGCAGGGCCTTGGCGGTGCCGCCAGTGGACAGCAGTTCAACGCCGCGCGCGGCAAGCGCTTTGGCGAAATCAAGCAAGCCGGTCTTGTCGGAAACCGAAATCAGGGCACGGGTCAGGGGGATCGGGCGGGTCACAGGCAGCATCCTCGCATGGCGGTGGTCAGGAAAGCGCCCGAGGCCGGCCTTGGAATTTGCCCCAAGGTCAGGGCGCGTCGATCGCGGACGGGTTATCGCGTGCTTGCGAAAAGGTCCAGTCGATCTGGCAGGCACGGTCCAGAACGCGCGCCGAAAGCACGATTTGTAGGGCCGGGCGGGGTCGAATGCGCCCCTTTTCCAGATAGACCGAAGGTTCCAGCGTCAATTCCGCCACTCCGTCATGGCGAAACACCCAGATCTCGCCCGAGCGCAGCGCCACCGAAACCGCATGCCCGCCCATATCCAGCGTGGCATCGCAATCGGGATGCAGGTGGAAACGGATATCGAAGGGAATGCCGCGCAGGCCCTCGCGCTCGAAAATCTGATCGAAGCGGGCGATGTCAGTCGGCGTCATCGCGCCAAGCGTGTCGCGCCCGCTCAATTCGCGCCCATCCGTGCTCAGGTTCAATTCGCGGATATGGGTCATGCCATGGGTCTCAACATAGCCGTCATGGCCATACAGCATTCCCGTATCCGAGCTGTCATCGTGGCGTGTCCAGACATTCTGGGGCACTTTGTCAAGGAAAGCGCGCGGCGCGCGTCCAAACAACCGCTCGGGCCCAAGGCGCGATGAGGAATAGCCGTATATCGACAGCGTCGAATGGCTGGCCGTAGCCCGGCCTGCGCGCGCCCAATCACGCCCGAAATGCACGCCCGATCCGCAATTCACGATCAACGGACGCCGCCCGGATGTGAGTTCAAAGGCCAGCGTCGAGGCATGCCCGTTGGCCGAGGCCAACCCCTGCGGCGGGGGGGCCGTGTCGATGATCAGCGAGCTGCGTCCGCCTTGTAGGCGCGAAAACCCCATCGCCATCGGTTCACGCCGCAATCCACGCACTCCGGTCGCAGACAGCGCCGCATCCAGCCGCCCTTCTAACCCGCGTCCGCCGCCATGAAACCGCGCCAAGCCGCCATCGGAGTGGCGCAGCGCACGCAGGGTCGGGGCGATCCTCGCAATCGCATCAAGGATCTCGCCGGGGGGCGTGCGACCGGCTGCCTCAAGCGCCTCGCAGGCCCAGTTGAGCAGCGTCAGAACTTCCAGAAGGTCTTGTGGATTGCGCGTGGCAATCGCGCCATCGGCGTCAATCCGGGTTTCACATTCGCGCGCCAGCGCCTTGATCGCGGGAGCGGCGTGATGCTCCATCCCGGTCAGCGCAAGCCCAGCATAGATCAACCCGGTGAGCGCCTCAAAGCGGGGCAGGCCGGGAGCGGTGGATTTCCAGCGGCTCGATAGAAAGATCGTTTGCTGGCCGAGCGCGCGAAAGAACAGGTCCGAATCAGTGCTTGAGCGTCCGTTCAGGATCAGGATCGCGTGGTTGATCCAGCGGATCAGGCGGCAGCCCGTCAAATCGGGTGTCCAGCCCGCGCCCTTGCCGGTGCCGAAACGCGCGATCCAGCCAAAGACCCAATCCTGCGCGCGCATTCGGGCCTCGCGGTCGCCGACGGCGGCGAGATCATCCAGCCATGAAAAGCCTTGAAGCGCCTCTTCAAAGCTCGGATCGGGCATCGTCAGATCCCAGATATTTACGCCCGGGCCTTCGACCAAAAAGCCGGAGAACAGGAAATTTCCTTGAATAAGCTGACGCCCACGCGCAAAGGAGCCCATTGTGCGCGGCTCGGGCTGGCTGACAAAACCTGTCGCAGGCCGTGCCCGCCCGGCTCGCGCCGCAGCAAGACGGTTCAACGCTGTGGCAAGTTTTGCCGATGGTTGGGAGCTGTCTTTGCTCATACCTACTGCTCTAAAGCCCTTCTACCGGGGATAGGCGTCACGTTACCGAGGCTTCGCGCCGCTGTCACCGGTCTGACGCACAGATCACGCCAAGCGTTGCAGTCGCGCCATGTAAAAGCCGTCCATGCCGCCGCGATCGGCCCAAAAATCGGGTCGCAGACGCAGCCCGCCCTCAGGTGTGATCCAGTCGGGTTCAATGCCGGGCAGGTCAGGCGGCGTGACGATCAGGTCTGCATGACGCTCCAGCGCCGCCTTGATTTGCGCCTCACCTTCTTCGGGCAGCAGCGAGCAGGTGGCATAGACCAGCGCACCGCCCGGCTTGAGCCAAGAGAGCGCGCGATCCAGTAAATCCGCTTGCAACGCGAAGAGCGGTTTGATGGATGCGCCATTCTTGACAAAGGGCAGGTCGGGGTGGCGACGGATCGTGCCGGTGGCCGAGCAGGGCGCATCCAGCAGGATCGCATCATACGGCGCATCTGGCTGCCAGTTCAGCGCATCGGCGGCGATGATTTCGGCTTCTAGTCCGGTGCGCTCAAGGTTTTCGACCAGCCGCTCTAGCCGTGGCCCTGAAATATCAAGCGCGGTGACCTGCGCGCCCGTTGCCGCAAGTTGCAGCGTTTTGCCCCCCGGCGCTGCGCACAGATCAAGCACTTGCGCCCCCGGCGCAGGCGCGAGCAGTTTCGCGGGCAAAGCTGCGGCGGCATCTTGTACCCACCAATCGCCAGTTTCAAAACCGGTAAGATCGGTGATCTTGCCTTGCGCGGGTAGCCGAAGCGAGCCGGTGGGCAGCAGCTCTGCGCCCAAGGTCTCGGCCCATTTCGGCGCATCCGACTTTACACTTAGATCAAGCGGAGCGCCTGCCAGATGCGCGGCCTCCATGGTTTGCGCGGCGCGTTTGCCATAGGCGGCCATCACGCGACCGCGTAGCCAACCGGGCATTTCCGGCGCAGGCTGTTTTGCCCAAGCCTCGGTTTCAACCGACACCTTGCGCAGCACCGCATTCACCAACCCCGAAAAGCTACTGGTTTTGGGGCCGGCAGATTTTGCCAGCGTCACGGCGGCATCAACGACACCATGCGGTGCTTGATGTTCTTCCAGAAGCTCGACCGTGGCCAGCCGCAACAGCGCCATGATATCGGCCGAGGGTTTGCGCCGCAGATGCGGTTTTAGCACCCCGTCGGCGCGCGCGAGATGGCGCAGCGTGGTCGTGGCTAGGCGCTGGGCGCGGGCGCGCTGGGCGGGCTCCAACCCATCCAGCGCGTCTTGGCCGATCTGCTCGGAGAGGCTCTCGTGATCCTCAGTGACGCCGATGATTAGGCCGAGGGCGGCGAAACGCGCGGGATCTGGTCGTGCCATTGGATGTGGCCTTGTAGCTTGTTGCGATTGGGTCAACGGCCTATATCATGCGCGCGCCCACTGACAAGGAACACGAAGCCGATGTCTGAACAATCGAACGACACTCCGCAAGACGAACGCGATCTGCCGCCTGCCGCATTGCGTGCCTTGGCCGAGGCCGAAGAGCGCCGCCGCGCAGCACAGGGGCAAGCGCTGCCGACTGAATTGGGTGGGCGCGACGGACCAGAACCTGTGCGCTTTGGCGATTGGGAGAAAAAGGGCATCGCGATCGATTTTTGAGCGATGCGTGATGTGAAACGCGCCGGGGGTTTTGCACCCCCGGACCCCCGCAGGATATTTTGAACACTTGGAAGAATGCCGGCGATTACAGCCCCAAGACGTCGAGCATATTATATTCGCCCGGGGCCTTGTCCTGCCCCCAAAGCGCGGCTTTGAGCGCGCCACGGGCAAAGATCGCGCGGTCGGTGGCAACGTGGCGCAGCACGATGCGCTCGCCTTGACCCGCGAACAGCACGTCGTGTTCGCCCACGATATCGCCGCCGCGAATCGCCGAAAAGCCGATAGCCCCTTTCGCCCGCGCGCCAGTGATCCCGTCGCGACCTGATTCGCGGTTGCCTTCAAGCGAGATGCCGCGACCTTGCGCGGCGGCCTCTCCCAGCATCAGCGCGGTGCCTGACGGCGCGTCGACCTTTTTATTGTGATGCGCCTCAATGACCTCAATATCCCAATCGGTATCAAGGGCGGCGGCGACTTTCTTGGTAAGCTGCGTTAGCAGATTGACCCCGAGGCTCATATTGCCAGCACGCACGATCACCGCATGGCGCGCGCAAGGCGCGAGCGCGGCGATGTGATCCGCGCTCATTCCCGTCGTGCCGATCACATGGGTGAGACGGGCTTGTGCGGCGATCTTGGCAAAGGCGAGCGTGGCCTCGGGTGCGGTAAAGTCGATCACGGCTTGCGCGCCTGCGAATGCCTCAAGCGGATCTGCCGTCACGATCAAGCCATTGGCGCCCCCGCCCATCGACTCGCCCAGATCACGCCCGATCCAGTCATGGCCGTCGCGTTCAATTGCGCCAACAAGGCGTGCGCTGTCGCTGTCCTGAATGAGGCGGATCAACATCTGACCCATCCGCCCGGATGCCCCGGTGACTACGATACCCGGCAAATCGCTCATCTGACATCTCCTTCACGCTTTGGCGCTATCTAGCCGCTTGAGCGCGCCCATGCAAAGCCCCCGTTGCGCGCGCAGGCCTGACGCATTATGTGAGCGCCATGGCAAAGAACAGTTCCTCAGCGGCTCGTGGGCCGAAACTCCGTCAGCTTCGCATGGGCGAGCTGATCCGGCACACCCTGTCGGATCTGCTTTTGCGTGGCGATGTACATGATCCCGATCTCAACCGGATTTCGGTTACCGTGGGAGAGGTGCGCTGTTCGCCCGATCTCAAGGTGGCCACCGCCTATGTCACGCCATTGGGTGGCAAGGGGGGCAGCGAGTTGATCGCGGCACTTGCGCGTAACAAGGGTGAGCTGCGCCATCTTCTGGGCAAAGAGATGACGGCGAAATACGTTCCCGATCTGCGGTTCCGCCTAGATGAGACCTATGACCAGATGGACGATACACGCCGGTTGTTTGCCGATGAGACGGTCCAGCGCGACATCGCCGCGCGCGATGAAGGCGATGATGACGACGCGCGCGACTAAGGCGGGTGTAGCGGCGCTGGTGCTGGTGGCAGCGCCGGCTTGGGCCGCGGCTGCGGCGCCGTGTTCTGATATGGATTTCGACGGGCTGACCTATACCGTATGCAAGGCGCATGCGGGTGATGATTTGCGCCTATATCTCAATGACTCTAATGGTCAGTTGATCGGGACACCCGAGCGCCTTGCCGCGATCCTGCCTGCTGACAAACAGGTTGTTTTTGCGATGAATGCGGGCATGTATCACCCTGATCGCAAGCCAGTGGGGCTGTTTGTCGAGGATGGCGCCGAGGAACATAAAATCGTGACCTCCGAGGGACCAGGCAATTTCGGATTGCTGCCCAATGGAGTATTTTGCATTGGTGATCAGCTGTCTGTCGTGGAATCGCGCGCCTTTGCCGCCGATCCGCCAAGCTGCCGCTACGCCACACAATCGGGGCCGATGCTGGTGATCGACGGTGCGCTGCATCCTAAATTTCTTGCCGAAGGCACTTCGACCAATATCCGTAATGGCGTCGGGGTCTCGCCGGATGGTCAGACCGCGTGGTTTGCGATTTCCGATCAGCCCGTGACTTTTCACCAATTCGCGCGGTTTTTCCGCGACGATCTGGGGGCGAAAAACGCGCTGTATCTGGATGGCAAGGTGTCCCGCCTGACGGTGCCCGCGCAGGGCCGCGAGGATCTGGGCTTGCCGATGGGGCCGATTGTGGCGCTGATCGCACCGAAAACCACCGCCAATTGACGCCACCGCCCCCCTGCGCTAGCAGACGCGCTGCATAGAAAAGGGACGATCATGGCTCGCAAAAAAGGGCGCGATATTTCAGGTTGGCTGGTGGTGGACAAGCCTTCGGGCGTAACCTCGACCTCTGTGGTCAACAAGGTGCGCTGGGCGTTGGACGCCAAAAAGGCAGGACATGCGGGCACGCTGGATCCGGCGGCAACGGGTGTTCTCGCTGTGGCGCTGGGGGAGGCGACCAAGACCGTTCCCTTCATCACTGACGCGCTGAAATGCTACCGGTTTGTTGTGCGGCTCGGGGTGTCGACCAAGACGGATGATGCCGAGGGCGACGTGATCGCCACTAATGACGCGCGGCCCTCTGATGATGAAATTCGCACCGCGCTCCTCGCCTTTGAGGGCGATATCGAACAAGTCCCGCCGCAGTTTTCTGCCGTCAAGGTCGATGGAGAGCGCGCCTATGCGCTTGCGCGCGCGGGTGAGGAGATGGATCTCGCGGCGCGCCCGCTTTACGTCGAAAGCCTTGTGATGATTGCGCGCCCTGACGTCGATCACGTCGAGCTGGAAATGGTTTGCGGCAAGGGCGGCTATGTACGCTCGATTGCGCGCGATCTGGGGCAAGCCTTGGGCTGTTTGGGGCATGTAGACTGGTTGCGGCGCGAATGGTCCGGACCGTTTGAGGCCAGCGACGGGATCAGTCTCGATCAGATCAATGCGCTTGCCAAAACCCCAGAGCTCGACGCCAAACTGCTACCGTTGGAACTGGGTCTGGATGATCTGCCTCAACTCAAAGCCACGCCAGAGGGCGCGGTGCGTCTGAAGAATGGCAATCCCGGCATGGTCATTCCCGGCGCGGATGCGGTGGAATGGGGCGATGAGGCTTGGGCCAGTTTCGAAGGCAAGCCACTGGCGGTCGGTATCTATAAATCGGGCGAGCTGCACCCCTCTCGTGTCTTTAATCTTTAGCTTTCATCTGGCCATAAATACTCCCGCCGGAGGCTCCTGCCCATGACATCTTCGCGCCCTCAATTGTAAGGTGCGACCAAAGACAAAGAGACGACATGATCACGCGCGAACATATCAAAGGCGATGCGCCCTCAATTGCGATCTATTCCGATTGCGAGGCCTATCGCTACGCGCTGACCCGTGTCTGGGACGCGACCAAACCGCGCGTGCTGTTTGTCATGCTCAACCCTTCGACGGCGACCGAGGTGCAGAACGACCCAACTGTGGAACGCTGCGAGCGTCGCGCCCGCGCGCTGGGCTTTGGCGCGTTCCGGGTGACCAATATCTTTGCCTGGCGCGCCACCGACCCCAAGGTGATGCGTGCGCAGCACGATCCGGTCGGGCCGCAGAATGACCAGATGATCCGCGACAGTGTGGATTGGGCGAATGGTGAGGGCGACCAGATCATCTGCGCTTGGGGCGCGCATGGCGCGCATCTTGATCGCGGGGCCGCCGTGGAACGCCTGTTGCGCGCAACCGGACGTGATCTGCACCAGCTTGGGCTCACCAAAGCGGGCGCGCCGAAACATCCGCTTTATATCAGCTATGATCGCCAGCCCGAGCCTTGGCACGTGCCCACCGCGTGACCGGGTTTCGCAAGCTTACGTTCATAAACCATTAGTATTTTAACCTTTTCTCATTAGGGGAACTTTTGAAAAGGGCGTATGGATCACACGAGTTCACAGAGGTGTGAGAAATGCTGTTCTTGTCTGGTTTGTTGGGGCTCCTCGTTGCCGGGACGTCCGCAGGTTTGCTGGCTTTCAAGGCGGGTGAAGATGTCTTTGACGTTGAAGAGGACGTCGCGGAGGGTGAAAATGAGGTCAGTGACAGTGACAGCGACATGCCGAGCTTGCTTGATGTTGCGACCGCCTCCGACACGCTGATCACACCAGATGATGTGCCGCGCCCCGATGATGTCCCCGCTGAGGTGAGCGCGGGCGAAGAGCGCCCTGATCTTATCGCGTCCTCTGCGGCGACGCCGGGCGATGAC
>JAFGWK010000161.1 GCA_016937195.1 Paracoccaceae bacterium
CTGCCCAGGTGGCGGAATTGGTAGACGCGCACGGTTCAGGTCCGTGTGCCGCAAGGCGTGGAGGTTCGAGTCCTCTCCTGGGCACCAAAGACCATCAAAAAGCCGCGCAACATGAATATGTTGGGCGGCTTTTGCTTTTTCCAGACAGCCCTAAAATCCACCGTTCAACCGATATAGGCATGGCGATATTGCATGCCCCATAACGTCTCGGCGAACGCAGAACCTGTTTCGTGCCGCGTCAGGATGCTCTCGCCTTGGTCGATTGCCTTGCAATCACCTAGCCGCAAGAAAAGAAGCGCCTGCCGAGTACATGCGCAATACCTTGCGCGCATCCGTCGGCAGGCAGCTGCATTATCGACGCCATCTTCACTCTCACCAGCAGGTCAAAACGCCCCGGCAGGCAAGTCAGACATGCGACGGGGGCAAGACGCGCGTTGCGACTTTGCGCAATCCTGCAGCGTCAAGGATCACAACATGGCCCTTTTCAAAAGTGGCAAGCCCCGCTGTGCGGAACTGGTGAAAGGTCTGGTTCACCGTCGGTCGGGCCGCGCCAATCAGCGTGGCAAACTCGGCTTGGGTGAGATGCAGTCGGATATAGCAGTGCCCGTCGCTATCATCGCCAAAATCCTCTTTCAGCATCAGCAAGGTTGCGGCTAACCGTGCCGCGACCGAGCGAAACACAAGGTCTTCGGCGCGCCGCTCAATGCGCTTAAAGCGTCGCGCGATCTGTTTCGTGACTGAAAAGCCAAGGTTGGGCACGCTTTGCATCAAATCCCGAAAGAGCGACACCGGAACTTTCAGCACAATGCAGTTATCAATCGCGCGGGCAAAGCTTTCGCGCGGTTGGCTGTTATAGGCAGCCAGCTCGCCGAAAACTTCGCCGGGTTTGACATAACCCAACGTGAATTCGGCCCCCTCGCTGGACAGCCGGTAGATTCGCACAAGCCCCTGAACCAGAATGAAAACGGCATCAGGATCAGGCATGGGCGCAAAGATCGTCTGACCATCGCGAAAATCCAATGTGGTCGCTTGCAGATGCAGTTTCCGCAGGGCGTCGTCAGGCAGACCGTCGAGCCAGCCGATGCTGCTAAGGTGCCAATAGGTCAAGGGGAGCTCCGCCGCGGGTTTCGCGCGATCAGACTATTGGCAATGCGCGCAAAAGGAAATGGCGAGGAAAGAGCAAGGCTTCTTTCCTCGTCTGGCAGCGATAGGACCGTGATCAGATGCGCCTTAGCCTTGCGACGGCCGGGCAAGCGCGGACAGCGCGGTGAGGCCAAAGGCCTCGGTCAGGGTCGGATGCGGGTGAATGCTGGCGGCGATCTGTTCCAGCGTTAGCCCATTGCGCACTGCCAATGCGGCCTCGCCCATCAGATCGGCGGCCCCTTCGGCCAGAACGTGGACACCGACAATGCGCTGATCGTCCTCGCGATAGACGATGCGCAACCGCCCTAGCGTCTCGCCCGAAATCTGGGCGCGCGCGTCGATACGATAGTCATACTCCGCCACGCTGATCTTGTCGTTCCTTGCGCGCGCGGCCTCTTCGGTCAGCCCGACCATCCCGATCTCGGGCGACGAGAAAATCACCGCACTATTGTGTTCAGGATGCGGGAAGGCGGCGGGCTGCCCGAGGATATGACGCGCCACCGCGTGCGCCTGTGCGTTGGCCCAATGGGCAAACATCGGATGACCCACGACATCGCCAATGGCAAAGATCCCCGGCTCATCGGTTTCCAAACTGTCGCTGACATGAATGCCATGCGGGCCATGTCTGACGACCGTCGTTTCAAGACCAAGCCCAGCGACGTTCGGGTGACGCCCGGCCACGATCGCAACCACTTGCGCCGCGATGCTGTGGCTCTCGCCATCGCGGGTGAAATGAACCTGATGGGCGTCCTCGACACCCTCAATCTTCGCAAGTGTGACGCCGGTTTCCAGCGCGATACCGGAATCCGTCAAATGCTGTGCCAACAGATCGGCCAAGGTCGCGTCTACCGGCCCAAGAATACGCGGCGCGGCCTCAAGCACCGAAACCTTCGTGCCAAGCTGCGCAAAGATCTGCGCCATCTCAATGCCAATCGGCCCGCCACCGATCAGCGCGAGAGAGTCCGGCACAAAGCCGATGCTGATCAGCGTCTCTGAATCGAGCACTCCGGGGAGATCTGCGCCGGGGATGGGCAGGTGTTTAGGCACGGAGCCGGGCGCCAGGATCGCGGTTTTGAATTGGATCGTGCGGTTCGGTTCACCGGCGCGCTCAATTACGGCGCTGCGCGGACCGGTGAGGCGGGCGCGGCCAAAGACGACTTCTAGGGTTGGCAGGCTGTTGGCCTTGGCCAGCGCGCCGCCCGCGCGTTGCGCGAGAATGCGGTGACGGCGGCTTTGCACCGTGGACCAGTTCACCTCGGGCAAGGTGCTGGGCGCGTCGCCAAGCCCGAATTCACTGGCCCGCGCTGCCTCTTGGCGTCGAAAGGCGGTCTCGCGGAAAATCTTCGACGGGATACAGCCGGAAAACAGGCAAGTGCCGCCCAGTCCTTGACCCGCCTCGACCAACAGCACGCGTCGACCGGCTTGCGCCAGCGCCATTGCCGCAGGGGTGCCTCCCGGCCCGCCGCCGATCACGAGGGTTTCCACAAAGGTTTCTGCTGCTGCTTCGGGGGTCATGGCATTATGTCCTGTTTTCGCGCCTCTCAAAGATATGACCGCACTGCGATCCGGTAGGGCCAAGGCGTTAGCGGCCGCTGTGATCGAAGCTGCCGGTCTCAAACGCCGTAAGCGGCACGCCGACGGGGTGGTTCTCAAAATGGGCGAGCGCTGCGCGCATATCCTCGATCAACAGATTGCCCATGTCTTCCGAGAATCCGTGGCGCACGAGGATGCGCTGAACGACCAGATTTTCGCGCTCGGGGGGCATGGCATAGGCGGGCACCAGCCAGCCGCGCGTGCGCAAGCGGTCGGCGAGATCGAAAAGGCTGAAGCCGGGGTCAACACCGGGTTTGAGACACCACGACACCGCCGGGATGCCCATCGTGCCGCCATCGTGGATGATATTGAACAGGCCCAGCTGATCAATCGCCTCGGCCAGTCGAAACGCGGTGTCGTAGCAGGCCTGCTGGACTTTGCGATAGCCCTCATGGCCAAGCCGGATAAAGGTGTAATACTGCGCGATGATCTCGCCACCCGGACGCGAGAAATTCAGTGCGAAGGTTGGCATATCGCCCCCAAGGTAGTTGACCCGGAAAATCAGATCTTCGGGCAATTCGGCACTGTCGCGCCACACCACCCAGCCAACACCCAGCGGCGCCAGCCCGAATTTATGCCCCGAAGCGTTGATCGATTTGACGCGGGGCAGGCGGAAATCCCATTCCAGACCGGGGGTAACAAAGGGGGCAAGAAACCCACCCGAGGCCGCATCGACATGGATCGGAATGTCGAGCCCGCTCTCGGCTTGCAGCGTATCGAGCGCATCACTTATGCCTTTCACATCCTCATATTGGCCGGTGAAGGTCACACCCAGCGTTGGTATCACGCCGATGGTATTTTCGTCGCAGCGCTTGAGCATCTCGTCGGGGCTCATCAACAACCGATCCCCTTGCATCGGGATCTCGCGCAGTTCCACATCCCAATAGCGACAGAATTTATGCCAGCACACCTGCACCGGGCCGGTCACCAGATTGGGCTTGTCGGTCGGCTTTCCCGCAGCGCGTTGACGGTCGCGCCAGCGCCATTTCAGCGCCATGCCCGCCAGCATCGCCGCCTCGCTGGATCCCGTGGTCGAGCAACCCATTGTGTCGGCAGCCTCGGGGGAATTCCACAGATCGGCAAGAATATGCACGCAGCGCGCCTCAATCTCGGCGGTCTGGGGGTATTCATCCTTGTCGATCATGTTCTTGTCGATGCTTTCGGCCATCAACGTGCGCGCCTCAGGCTCCATCCATGTGGTGCAAAAAGTGGCGAGGTTCTGGCGCGCATTGCCATCCATCATCAGCTCGTCATGCACCAGCGTATAGGCGTGGCGCGGGTTCTGCTCGCTGAGCGGCAAGCGGTATTTGGGCAGCGCATGCGACAGATCGGATGCGGCATAGATGTCATCAAGCAATGCGTCGCGAACGGTGTTTTTGTGGTGAAGTGACATTGGGGACGCTCCTTCATATCTTGGGAAGAGATGGGGAATGCGGCGCGCGCGATCAACCGCCCGCGCCGCGAGGGGCCTAGGTTTTCTGTTTATTCACAGCATGTTGTTTCCATTCAGGCCGCTTACGTGCATGAATGAGGAAGGGCGCGGCCCCAAACACGATCAGCCCACCAATCACCAATCCGGTATAAAGGCCGGGCGAGCCCACGGGCACTTGGCTTGGCGGAAAAAACGACACGACCAGCGCGAAGGCCACGGCGACAAAGCCAAAGCCCGCGATCAACCACATCCCCAGTTTACCACCCGGAACACGGAAGTGGCGATCAACCTCGGGCTGGCTGTAGCGAAGGCGGATCGCGGCGGCATACATCATCAGATACATCAGCAGATATAGCGACACCGTCATCGC
>JAFGWK010000162.1 GCA_016937195.1 Paracoccaceae bacterium
CACGACGCCGATCAGAATAGCTGTAGCATTCAGCATCGCCGCCAAAATCGTGGCGCGACCATAGCCGAATGTGTAGCGGCGATTGCCGGCGTGCTTGGCCAGAACCGTCGCACCCCAAGCGATCAAAAGCCCCGCGACATCGGTGAGGTTATGCGCGGCATCCGCCAGCAGCGCGAGCGAGCCGGTTAGAAATCCCGCCGCGCCCTCGATCAGCACATAAGCAGTGTTCAGCCCAACAGCCCAACGAAACGCGGGCCCAAGGTCGGTTGGGGCGGCGTGCGTGTGCGCGTGGTCATGCGGCATCGGTTAGTCCTTTCGCCGGATCGTGCCCGTAAGTTCGGTCGCGCCCGCCAATGTATTATAAATCGTGCCGTATTTCTGAAGATTACGGTGCAAAAGATCAATCCGTTGATCGGTCTCATCAGTGTCCACCACGATTTCATAGGTGATTTGCACCATCTTTGGCGGGACATCCTGACGCACACCGCGCAGTGAGACCTCGATTGTGTGCAGATCGAACTCCAGCATCGGGATGATCCGCTCGGTCCCCTTGAGCATGCAGGCCGCAAGGCTGGCCAGTAGCATCTCGGCGGGGTTAAAGGCATCCGACCGTCCCGCCATATCTGTGTCCAGAACAATCCGGGCCTCTTTCGTCATGGCCTCAGAGCCATGGCTGTCGATACGGCGGGCGGTGACGTGATAATCCATGATTTGCATTCACATCCTGTGAGGTCATGCAGCGGGCAGGGCCTTAGCCCTGAAGCCAGCCCGCAAGTTTCGCGGCATCTGGCAAACCGCCGGAATGCACCAGCTTGCCATCAATCGCGATACCCGGGGTCGACATTACGCCCGCCATTGCGATGGCTTTCGGGTCGGTGACTTTTTCGACCTCCGCTTCGACACCAAGGCTTGCAGCGGCCTCTTTAACCATTTCCACGGTGGTTTCGCAACGCTTGCAGCCGGGGCCGTAGACCTTGATGGATTTCATGGGATGTCCTTTCAGAAGATAACGTTAAAGAGGAAGCCGACCGCCAGAATGCCGCTGGCAACGACGCCGATGAACACGGCAATCAGGCGCAGCGTCAGCACTTGGCGCAGGATGATCATTTCGGGCAGGCTTAGCGCGATCACGCTCATCATGAATGCCAGAACGGTGCCAAGCGCCGCCCCTTTTCCCAAAAGCGCCTCGACAATCGGGATCACGCCGGCGGCATTGGTATACATCGGCACGCCCATCAGCACGGCGGCGGGCACAGACCACCACGTCCCGGCCCCCATGACGCGCATCATCAGATCCTGCGGGACATAGCCGTGAATGAGCGCGCCCATCCCGATTCCAAGGATGATCCAGACCCAGACCTTGGAGAAAATCTCGCGCACGGCCTCAATGCCCAGACGATAGCGATCGACCATGCTCAGGCGTTCTTCATCCAGCACAGTGGCTGTGTTCGCACCGGAATGAATGTCGCGCACCCAATCTTGCAACCAGCCTTCCAGATGCAGCTTGCCAATGATGAATCCGGCGATGATGGCAATGCTCAGCCCGAAGATCAGATAAATCGCCGCAACGTGCCAGCCGACAAGGCCAATCAGCAGGATCAGCGCGACTTCATTCACCATCGGTGCAGCGATCAGAAACGAGAACGTCACCCCCAGCGGCACCCCCGCCGAAACGAAGCCGATGAACAACGGCACAGCCGAGCAGGAACAAAACGGCGTCACGATCCCCAGCGCGGCGGAAAACACATTGCCGACACCTTCGCGCCGCCCCGACAGGAGCGCGCGGGTCTTTTCGGGCGAGAAATAGCTGCGCACTACGCCCATCGCAAAGACGATAAGCGTTAGCAGCATCATCACCTTGGGCACGTCATAAAAGAAGAAGGCGACGGCCTCTCCGGTGTGACTGTGGCGATCAATTGGAAACAGCGCCGTGATCCATTCCGAGGCGGGGATCAGTTGTTGATAGACCAGCCACCACACCACCACAAAGACGAGCACGCCCAAGTGCCAAACCCAATCGGGGCGGGGGGCGCGCTGCGGGGAACTTGTGATATCGGCACTCATGCGGCGACCCTGTCTTGCTTTTGGCTGGCCTCAAGAACCGCGTCGATGATCTGGCGAATTTCCGGCGCCATGTCGGGGTTGAGCCGATAGCGCACCCATTGCGCATCGCGCCGATCCACCACCAACCCGGCCTGACGCAGCACCTGCATATGGCGCGACATGCGGCTTTGCGTGGCGTCCAGTTTGGGCATCAATTCGCAGGCGCAATGCTCAGAGCCATCGGCGAGCAGGGCGATCACGCCAAGGCGCGTGGGTTCAGCGAGGGCGGATAGGACGCTTAGAATCATCGGGCAATCTCCTTAATGCGCATTTGCGCATAAGCGGGAATTAGCACCATGATCTCGATCAATCAAGCGCGGCCCATATTCACGCTCTCCACCGCATCCTTGCAAACTGTGTGCCAATAGATCGTCTGATGGTCGAAAACGCGTTCACTTTTTGGTAAGATCAAGAGCTTCGGGGAACCGCAACGCGCCGCGAGCGGTTCCCGAACTGACATGCGTTCACGCATTCGAAAGACAAAGGATTGAGCCTTACGGAGACTGCCATGAAACCTTGGGATGCTATTTTAGACCGTATGCTGCGCCACTTGATACGCGTCGGCGCGTTGGAGCTGACCTATCATGACGGCACGATCCGGCGATACGGGGATGGCACGGGGGAGCCTGTGAAAGTCACCATTCAATCCCCCGATACCGTCAAGAAAATTGTCGTTAACCCGGAACTTGGGGTTGGCGAGGGATATATGCGTGGCGATTATACGATTGAGGCTGACGATCTGCGCGGATTTCTGGCGCTGACGATCCGCAATCAGACGGGCGCGGGGATGCCGTGGTTCGAAAAACCACGCGAGGCCTCGCGGTTTCTTGGGCGAAGGTTCGCGCAGTTCAATCCGGTCAACAAGGCGCGCACGAATGTGGCCCATCATTATGACCTATCGGGCGCATTGTATGATCTGTTTCTGGATACGGACCGCCAATATAGCTGCGCCTATTTCGAGCATCCCGATATGACGCTGGATCAGGCGCAAGAGGCCAAGAAACGCCACATTGCCAAGAAACTTCTGCTTAAGCCGGGCATGCGCGTGCTGGATATCGGCTGCGGCTGGGGCGGCATGGCGATCACATTGGCGCGTGACTACGGCGTCGATGTCGTGGGCGTGACGCTGTCAACACAACAGCATGCTCTGGCCACAAAACGGGTGCGCGATGCCGGGCTTGAGGACAAGATCGACATTCGCCTCACCGACTACCGCGACGTGCGCGAGACGTTTGATCGGATCGTCTCTGTCGGGATGTTCGAACATGTCGGCGTGCCCCATTACCGTGAATATTTTCGCCATGTGCGCGAGATGCTAAGACCCGGTGGCGTGTCGCTTATTCATTTCATCGGGCGGTCGGGGCCGGGCGGGGCAACGGCAGATTTCATCACCAAATATATCTTCCCCGGTGGCTATTGCCCGGCCATGTCCGAGGCCTCGCACGCGCTTGAGCATGAAGGCTTGATCGTCACTGATCTTGAGGTTTGGCGACTGCATTATGCGGAAACTCTGAAACATTGGTGCGCCCGCTTCGAGGCCAATCTCGACAAGGCAGCCGCGCTTTATGATGAAGAGTTCATCCGGATGTGGCGGTTCTATCTGATCGCGTCGGAAATGGCGTTTCGCCATGGTGGGCAAGTCGTGTTCCAATTTCAACTGGCGCATGAGGTGGGCGACGTGCCGCTGACGCGTGACTACCTGTATCGCGATGACGCAGAGGGGCAGGGCAGAGCGCAAGATCAGCAGATGGCTGCTGAGTAAAA
>JAFGWK010000163.1 GCA_016937195.1 Paracoccaceae bacterium
GCAGGCCGGGGGCGGAGCCCCCTACTGGTTTGACGTAAGCGAAACGAAGACCTCTTCGAGGCCGGGTTGCTCCGTTGCGACATCGCGGATTTCTATACCTGCGGCACGGATTGCGTCGAGGATATCCTCGGCGGCAGTTTTGTTGCGGGCATAGGTGAAGGCGAGGCGGCCACCAGGGCGCTCCTCCATTCTGACCCCGTCGGGCAGGGCAATGTCTGCGGGGGCGGGGTTGCGCGGTTCGACGACCAGCGCCTTGCGATCCATCCGGCCCAGCAGATTGGCGGTGGTGTCGCGCACGATCAGTTCACCATGGTTGATGATCGCGATTTCGTCACACATTTCCTCGGCTTCTTCGAGATAGTGGGTGGTCAGAATGATCGTCATCCCTTGTTCATTCAGCTTGCGCACATTGCGCCATAGCATTGCGCGCAACTCGATATCCACACCTGCGGTAGGTTCGTCGAGGACCAAGATTTGCGGGCGGTGCACCAGTGCCTTGGCAAGCAACAACCGCCGCTTCATCCCGCCCGAAAGGTTGCGGGCATAGGCTTCGGCCTTGTCGCTCAGGCCCACAAGTTCCAAAATCTCATCAGTCCAGCGTTCCGATTTCGGCACGCCATAAAGTCCCGCTTGGGTTTCCAGCGCCGCGCGAGGGGTAAAAAACGGGTCCATGTTGATTTCTTGCGGCATTACCCCGATGGCGGCACGCGACTGGCGCGGGTTCACGTCTTGGTCAAATCCCCAGATCACAACCTGCCCGTCGGTCTTTTTCACCAAACCGGCCAAGATATTGATTAGCGTCGATTTCCCGGCGCCGTTCGGCCCCAAAAGCCCAAAGATCGTGCCCGCCGGGATTGTCAAATCCAAGCCCTTGATCGCCTCTTTCGGCTCTTGCTTTTTGCCCCCGGCATAGGTCTTGCGCAAACCTTTGACTTCGATTGCCTGCTGTTCCAACTTGCCCCGCCTTTCGCGATTGTTAGAATGGCGCCCAAGCGATGGGCGCGTCCCTTTGCGCCCTTATATAGACGGAGCCGCCATGACTGCCACTTCTTCGCATCCTGCCCCTGAGGCACCTGAGACCGAAATCGTCACGCATTGGAAAGTTGCCTGCGACGGTGGCGAGGGCGCGTTGGGCCATCCGCGCGTTTGGTTGTCGATTCCGCGCGACACCGGGTTTGTCGAATGCGGCTATTGCGACAAAAGATATGTGATTGACCGCGAACACGCGCATGATGATCACTAAGCGCGAGTCGCGTTTGTGAAAAAAGGGCGGCGGTTAGCCGTCCTTTTTCTTTTGCGCAGCGGCCTTCATGCGCGCCAGCAATTCGGCCTTTGGGGCGGATTTGCCATAGGGGTTCTTCTTTGATCCTTTGGCGTTGTGTTCGTTATGGGCGGGGGCATGTTTCGTCATATTTGCACCTCCTGATTTGGAATAATCCATCATCTGATCCTTTTACGCAGTCTTTGCAGACAGATGGGCCATCCCAGGGTTTTGCGCAAGGGCTCGCACGAAGACGGGCGAGTGCTGGCACTGGGTGGCGCGCTGTGGCACAACCGACCCAAAGCGCGTGAAGGAGGGCTGTTTTCATGGCATTCGGCAAAGGTTGTCACCTACATCTGATCGACGGATCGGCCTTTATTTTTCGCGCCTATCATGCGTTGCCTCCGCTCACGCGCAAATCCGATGGCTTGCCGATTGGCGCTGTGGCCGGGTTTTGCAACATGCTGTGGAAATATATCGAAGACGCCAAAGGCGCGGACGCGCCGACCCATGCAGCGGTGATTTTTGACAAGGGCAGCCATACGTTTCGCAATGATCTGTATGATAAATACAAGGCCAATCGCGACGAGATGCCTCAGGATTTGCGCCCACAAATGCCGCTGACCCGCGAGGCCACGAAGGCGTTCAACATCGCCTGCGAAGAGCTTGAAGGCTATGAGGCCGATGACATCATCGCCACGCTGGCACGTCAGGCGCGTGAGGCGGGCGGTCGGGTGACGATCATTTCCTCGGATAAGGATTTGATGCAACTCGTCGGCGGTGGCGTCGAGATGTTTGATGCGATGAAAAACCGTGCCATCGGTGTCGAAGAGGTCGAGGCCAAGTTTGGCGTTGGCCCGGATCGCGTGGTCGACGTGCAGGCGCTGGCAGGCGATTCGGTCGACAATATTCCGGGCGCGCCGGGAATCGGGGTCAAAACGGCGGCTTTGCTGATCAATGAATACGGTGATCTCGAAACACTGTTGGAACGCGCAGGCGAGATCAAACAGCCCAAACGCCGCGAGTCGCTGGTTGAGAATGCGGACCAAATCCGGCTGTCGAAACAGCTTGTGACGCTGGACCCGCAAACGCCGATCACCTTTACGCTCGATGATCTGGAAATCCGCGAGCCGTTGGTCGAGACGCTGCTTGATTTCCTGAACCGGATGGAATTCCGAACTCTTACGCGCCGCGTGGCTGAAAAGTTCAACGCCGAACCGCCGCCCGCGATTGAGATCACCGCCCCCACAGATGCAGTAACACCTGCGCAAGACGCCCCCCCGATTACGCCGGGAAACTACGTCTGTATCCGCGATGCCAAGACGTTAACGCAATGGCTCGATCAGGCCCGCGCGCGCGGTTGGGTTGCGGTCGATACCGAGACCACCTCGCTGGACGAAATGAAGGCCGAACTGGTCGGCGTGTCCTTGTGTGTTGAGGCGGGCCAGGCCGCCTATATCCCGCTTGGGCACACAACCGGCGAGGGCGATTTGTTTGGCGGATCGGCGCGCGCCGAGGGGCAGATGGATTTCGATGCCGCGCTGGCGTTGCTCAAGCCTGTGCTGGAGGATGAAAGTATCCTCAAAATCGGGCAGAACATGAAGTATGACTTCAAGATTTTCGCCCGCCACGGCATTCGGGTTGCTCCGATTGATGACACGATGCTGATGAGTTACGCGATGTTTTCGGGCCTGCACAATCATGGCATGGATGCGCTCTCGGATCGCTATCTCAACCATCAGCCGATCCCGATCAAAGACCTGATCGGATCTGGCAAATCCCAGATCACCTTTGACAAGGTCGCCATCGACACCGCCACGCGCTACGCCGCTGAAGACGCCGATATCACATTGCGGCTATGGCAGCAGTTCAAACCGCGCCTGCATCGCGAACAGGTCACGACCGTCTATGAAACGCTGGAGCGCCCGATGGTGCCGGTGCTGGCCGATATGGAGATGGCAGGGGTCAAGGTGGACGCGCAGGTTCTGTCGCGCATGTCCAATGCATTTGCGCAAAAACTGGCGGGGCTGGAAGACGAGATTGCGCAGATCGCAGGCACGCCGTTCAACGTGGGCTCGCCCAAGCAGCTCGGTGAAATCCTGTTTGACCAGATGGGGGTCGAGGGCGGCAAAAAAGGTAAAACCGGGGCCTATGGCACCGGCGCCGATGTGTTGGAAGACGTGACTACGTTGGAAGATGTGAACCCGCAAGCGGCCAAGCTGGCGGCGCGGGTGCTGGATTGGCGCCAGATCTCCAAACTGAAATCGACCTACACGGACGCGCTGCAAACCCATGTGAACCCCGAAACGGGACGCGTGCATACGTCCTATTCCATAGCGGGCGCGAATACCGGGCGTCTGGCCTCGACCGATCCGAACTTGCAAAACATTCCCGTGCGCTCTGAGGAAGGTCGCCGCATCCGCGAGGCGTTTGTCGCCGGACCGGGGATGAAGATCGTCTCGCTTGATTACAGTCAGATCGAGCTGCGCATCCTTGCCCATGTCGCCGATCTGCCCGAGATGAAACAGGCTTTTAAAGAGGGTCTGGATATTCACGCGATGACGGCCTCGGAAATGTTCGATGTGCCGCTCGATCAGATGACCTCTGATATCCGCCGTAAGGCCAAGGCGATCAATTTCGGTGTGATCTATGGAATTTCCGGATTTGGTCTTGCGCGCAATTTGCGCATTCCGCGCGCTGAGGCGCAGGGCTTTATCGACCGCTATTTCGAGCGCTTTCCCGGCATTCGCCAATATATGGACGACACGGTGGATTTCGCCAAAGAGCACAAATTCGTGCAAACCCTATTTGGCCGTAAAATCCATACGCCAGAGATCACCGCAAAAGGCCCGGCCGCAGGTTTCGCCAAGCGCGCGGCCATCAACGCCCCGATCCAAGGGGCGGCGGCCGATATTATCCGGCGCGCGATGATCCGCATGCCCGCCGCAATCGGGGATTTGCCAGCGAAGATGCTGTTGCAGGTTCATGACGAACTGATCTTCGAGGTCGATGAAAGCGCGGTTGATGATCTGATCACAGTGGCGCGCGCGACGATGGTAGGGGCGGCCGAGCCGGTCGTGAAGCTTTCGCTGCCGCTGGTTGTCGATGCCGGGCAGGGCGCAAGCTGGTCCGAGGCGCATTGATGCCTTTGGGGCGCTGCGTTGAGCCCTAGGATGCCTTCGGCGGGAGTATTTATGGCCAAATGAAAGGGCGCAGCCCGTTCAGCCCGCGCCTTGTGCTGTGAGCCAGTCCAAACTGTGGCGCGTATCGGTTGCGGGTTTGTATTCTGCCGTCGCAAATCCCGAATACCCATCTGCATCCAGCGTTGCGAAAAACGCGCTCAGGTCGATCTCGCCACTTCCCGGAGCGCCCCGCCCCGGGGCATCGGCAAATTGCACATGTGCGACGCGTGCGCGGTGCGTTTTCCATGTCGCGGCGACGTCTTCGGTCAGGATGTGGGCGTGATAGGCGTCAAATTGCAGATGCAGATTTGGGGCGCCCACTTCGTCCAGAATCTCGGCGGCCAGATCAAAATCATTGAGAAAATAATCCGGCATATCAATCGGGTTGATTGGTTCGATCGTCAGCGAGCGTTTGGGCGCGCGCGCCGCCGCCCATGTCAGGTTGTCGATATAGGTCTGGCGTGCGACGGCACCTTGCGCCTTGCCCGCCATGATGTGGATGTGGCGCGGCTTGAGAACATCGGCAAATCGCATCGCGCGGTCAAAATCACGGCGAAAGCGCGCTTCGAGGCCTGGCACGGCGGCGAACCCGCGATCCCCACCGGCCCAATTGGGCGGTGGCACGTTCATCAATACGAAGGTCAGATCGTGGCGCACCAGTTCATGGCGCATTTCTTGGGCTGAGAATTCATAGGGAAATAGCACTTCGACCGCATCAAAGCCCGCCTCTTTGGCGGCGGAGAAGCGCTCCATGAAGGGTAATTCGGTGAACAGAAAGGTCAGGTTGGCGGCGAATTTGGGCATTTACACCTCCGCGGCGGGCAGGATCGGGAAGAACTGTCCAGACGAGATCACGCCCAGCCAATCTTGCCCCTCATGGGGCCGTGTCACCGCCAGATCGACCAGCCGATAAAAACTTTTACGGTCGATCAGCGCCTCAAGACCACGGCGCACATGCAGATAGGGGCGTGGCGTGCCGTCCTTGCTATGATGCACGCGGATTTTGTGATTGCCATCGGCCAGAACGCTGTCGCCAACATTGGTTTCAAAGCGCAGGGTTTGATCGTCGCCCGACCCCTCGGCTTCAAAATCGACGGCTACAAACGGCGCATCCTGCACCCGGATGCCGACTTTCTCGACCGGGGTGACAAGGAAATACTTGCCGTCCTCCAGCTTGAGGATCGAGGCAAAGAGCCGCACCAGCGGCGCGCGTCCAATCGGTGTGCCAAGATAAAACCACGTCCCGTCGGCGCGAATTTCCATGTCGAGATCACCGCAAAAAGGCGGATTCCACAGGTGCACCGGCGGCGGGCCCTTTTGGGAAGCTGCGCGCGCGGCATTGGCAAGACCCTCTGGGGTGGGGGAATGGGCGGAATCTGTCTCTTTGTGATCCGTCATGTCAGTTTTGCCGTTTCTTGAGGCTAGGATATCTGCTTTGCTGGGCAACATACGGACCTCTGAGGAGATTGTCATGGCCGAGCCCGAACAACTGATGAAGGATATCGAACGTCTTGGGGCGAAGCTCGCGGATGCGCGCGCTTCGATTGATCGGCGATTCATCGGGCAGGACCGGGTGGTTGAGCTGGTTCTGGCGGCGATGCTGTCGGGCGGGCATGCGTTGCTGGTCGGGTTGCCGGGCTTGGGCAAGACGTTGCTGGTCGAGACACTGTCCACTGTGATGGGGCTTGGTTCGAATCGCATCCAGTTCACGCCTGATCTGATGCCGGCGGATATTTTGGGTTCTGAAGTGCTGGAAACCGCGCCCGATGGCAGTCGCGCGTTTCGCTTTCTTGAGGGACCGGTGTTTTGCCAGCTTCTGATGGCGGATGAAATCAACCGCGCCTCGCCGCGCACGCAATCCGCGCTGTTGCAGGCGATGCAAGAGCGTGAGGTGACAATTGCGGGTCAACACCGCCCGCTTGGCCCGCCCTTCCATGTGCTGGCAACGCAGAACCCGATTGAGCAAGAGGGCACCTATACGCTCCCCGAGGCCCAGCTTGACCGCTTTCTGGTGCAGGTCGATGTCGACTATCCCGACCGCGAGACCGAGCGCAATATCTTGCTGGCCACGACTGGCACCTTGGCCGAGGCCGCCCACGCGGTGTTCACTCCGCTTGAGTTGATCGAGGCGCAGGGCATCGTGCGTCAGATGCCGGTGGGCGAGAAGGTCGTCGATGCGATCCTTGATCTGGTGCGCGCCTGTCGCCCGAATGAGCCCGAAGCCTCGGAGCAGGTGCGCGATGCGCTGGCTTGGGGGCCGGGGCCGCGCGCGGCGCAGGCGTTGATGCTGACGGTGCGGGCACGGGCGCTGATCAATGGGCGGCTTGCGCCCTCGCTTGAGGATGTGCAGGCGATGGCGCGCCCGGTGCTGATCCATCGCATGGCTCTAAGCTTTGCGGCGCGGGCGCGTGGCGAGACGCTGGACGCGCTGATCGGGCGCGTTCTTGTTGAGGTGACGGGGGCCGAAGGCACAACCGGGTCCAGAGGGGCCGCGGCTTGAACGCATCCCCTGACACATCCGTGCAGGCTTTGGCTCTGCGCCGCGAGGCCGAAACGACCGCCTCGGTGCTGCCGCCCTTATTGGTGGGAGCCGAGCAACTGGCCGCGACCGTCCAGATGGGCGTTCACGGTCGCAGGCGTGCAGGCACGGGTGAAGAGTTCTGGCAATACCGCCCTGCCCATGCCGGCGATGAGGCCCGGTTTGTCGATTGGCGCCGCTCTGGGCGCTCGGATGCGCAATATGTGCGCGAACGTGAATGGCAATTGGCGCAATCGGTGCATTTATGGGTCGATGATGCGGTCTCGATGAGTTTTACCGGCGCGGAAACCGGGCGCGCGGCGCGGGTGACCAAATCAGAGCGCGCGCGGGTTTTGGCGCTGGCGCTGTCGGTGCTGATGATCCGGGGCGGAGAGCGCGTGGGCCTGACCGGAGTGGCCGCTCCGCCGCGTCCAGGGCGCGCGCAACTGATGACGCTCGCCACGCTGTTGTCTGCACCAAGCGGGCAACAGGATTATGGTACGCCGCAGGTCGCGGGGGTTGTGGCGCAATCGCGCGCGGTGTTTCTGTCAGATTTCTTGGGCGATCTTGCGCCCATCGAAAGCGCTTTGGGCCGACTTGCAGATCGCGGTGTGAGAGGCGTAATGTTGCAGGTGCTCGACCCTGACGAAGAGGCGTTTCCCTATGACGGGCGCACGATTTTTCAATCGATGTCGGGCGCGTTGGTGCA
>JAFGWK010000164.1 GCA_016937195.1 Paracoccaceae bacterium
CCCCCCGGGATATTTCGGCAAGAGCGAAGATCAGTCGCGTACCACCAGATCGGCGGGGCGGCCCTCGCGGGTGATCACGCGGCCATTGGGCAGATCGTTTTCTTCGACCCGGCGGGTAATTTCAGTCGGGTCAAGACCGACATCCTGCCAGCGCCGGGTAAGCCGGGCGCGCAATTCCTCCTCGGGGACGTCAATGCGGATCGACAGATCAAACAGCGAATAAAGATCGCGCCAGCCGGGTTGGGTCAGCAGCAGATAATTGCCCTCGACCAGCACAAAACGCGCACTTGCGGGCACGGTCGCACCGCCTTCGACCACGCCGTCGATATCGCGATCAAAAATCGGTACGGGACAATCGTCCAATGTCGATTTAAGCCGGGAAAGAAGCTGTGAAAACCCTTGCGTATCGAAAGTCTGCGGCGCGCCTTTCACTGGACGCAAGCCATGCGCATCCAGCCAGTCATTGTCGCGATGAAACCCGTCCATCGCAACAATCGCCGCTTCGGGACCAAGGGCGGCCGCCAGTTCGCGCGCGAGATGGGACTTGCCAGAACCGGGCGCGCCGACCAGCGCAATCAGCACGCGCCCGTCGCCCATCTGACGAATATGGGAAGCCAGATCCGCGCGCGGCACCTGCAATTCGGGATGCATGAATGCCCCGTGATCGCCCATCGGTCCGTCGCTATCGCCCAGCCAACCCGTCATTGCCTTACTCCATCGCCGCGATGTAGCGGCCCAGCGCGGCGGCCGGGTCGTCTTCGCGCCAGATTTCTTCGCCTAGCGCGAACCAGTCGGTGACGGGGGTGAATTGCGCAATCAGCTCTTCGCTCAGCGCACCTTCGGCCACCACGGGCACTTCGATCACTTCGGACCACCAGGAAAACAGATCGAATTCAGCGCGCTCGGCTGTGCCCAAAGCGGTTTCCCCGATCGGACCGAAGCAGACGTAATCCGCCCCCGCCTCTCCCGCGTTCAGCCCCTCGTGGCGCGAGGCGCTGCAATAGCTGCCCACGATGGCCTCTTCGCCCAAGGTCTTGCGCGCATAGCGGATCTGGCGCGCGCCATCGAGCAGATGAACCCCGTCCAGACCGTGGCGCTCGGCCAGTTGCACATGGCTTTCGATCACCAGCGCCACGTCGCGCGCATGGGCGACTTCGCGCAGCGCATCGGCGGCGCGCCCAATCTCGAGCTCATCCTTGAGCGCAATCGAGAGGCGGATGCAGGCGACCTCATGGGCGTCCAGCACCGAGGCAAGTTTCGGGGCGAATTCCGCGGGATTAAACGCGGGCGGGGTGATCAGGTAAATTTGCGGACGATCTTCGGCCATGGCGTGGCTCCTTTAACGGCTTGCACGCCTCATAGCGCAAGCGCCGCGCCCTTGCCAGAGGCCACGCGCCCCCCTATTGAGCCGCCAAGACAAGGAGAGACCATGCCCGATCCCGCCCCATCCGCGCCAACGCAGCCCGTTTTCGTCCTTGTGCGCCCGCAGATGGGCGAGAATATCGGTGCGGCGGCCCGCGCAATGCTGAATTTCTCGCTGTCGCGGATGCGGCTGGTCGCGCCGCGCGATGGCTGGCCCAACCCCAAGGCGGTGGCGATGGCCTCGGGCGCGGCGGGTCAGGTGCTTGATTTCGCGGGCGTGTTTGACGATGTGGCAGGTGCGATCGCCGATTGCGATTTCGTCTTAGCCACCACCGCGCGCGGGCGCGAACTGGCCAAACCGATCTACACCCCCGAGGCGGCGATGCTAGAGGCGCGCCAGCGTATCTTGGCAGGCCAGAAGGTGGGCATTTTGTTTGGCCCAGAGCGCACGGGGCTGGAAAATGACGATATCACCCGCGCCAATGCGATTATCACGGTGCCGGTGAATCCCGAATTTTTCTCGCTCAATCTGGCCCAGGCGGTACTGTTGAGCGCGTATGAATATTCGCGCCATACGCTAGAGGCCACGCCGCGCGATCCGGGGCTGGCCGCCCACATCCCCGCCACCGCACAGGATGTCGAGAAACTGGGCGATCACTTTGAGAACCGCCTTGAGGAGGCCGGATTTTTTCATCCACCCGAGAAAGCCCCGATGATGAAGCGCAACCTGCGCAACATGTGGACGCGCTTTGGCATGACGCGCTCGGAGGTGCAGATGCTGCACGGTGCGCTGCGACAAATTTTCCAAGCGCGCGACCGGGGCTAGGCCCAGCACCGCTCTTGCGCCATCATGCCCGTCATGTGGCGAGTGATGCGCGTATCTTTACTGGCGATTTTTGCGGGCGCCGCGTTGGGGGCAGCCGCGCTGCTGTGGTTTTATCCGGTGCTTGCAGCTGGAATCTGCCCGCGCTGCTTTGGGTTGGAACGTGCGGATCGCGGTGTCTATGTCGAGGCCTCGATGACGCAGGGCGCGCGCGCCACGCTGGTCCAGCGAGTCGCCGCCGCGCGCACGCAAGTGGCGCAGTTCTACCCAGAGAGACGCGCCCAGATCCGGGTCCTTGCGTGCGAAACGCAGGCCTGCAATCGCCGCCTTGGCGGGCGCGGTGCGGCGGCAGTGACTTATTCTCTGGGGTCGGTTGCGGTGGTGCGCGTGGCCCCGCGCGGGCTGAACGAAACCATCCTCGCCCATGAGCTGGCCCATACCGAGACCCATGCGAGGCTGGGCGCGCTTGGCCAGATCCGCCGCAAAATGCCCGCATGGTTTGACGAGGGGCTGTCGGTGCTGATCTCGAACGATCCGCGCTATCTCAACCCCGGCATCGGCGTTGAGCGCTGCAAGGCCCTGCCCGGCCCTGATCTGCCCGCTTCACCCTTTGAATGGGCCCCGCGCGCAGGGCGTGACAACGGGCTTTACGCGCAAGCCGCCTGCGCGGTGCTGATCTGGGCGGCACATCAGGGCGGGACGGACGCCATCAAGGCCCGTTTGGAGACAGGCGCGCGCTTTCCATGATGCTTTAGGCTTGACCTTAGGCCCCACGCGCAGAAAAAGAAGTCATGGCAAGTGCATCATTAAAAATCGACCTCGACGCTTTGGTTGCGAATTGGACCGCGCTGGATGCGCGCTCGGGCGCAGGCACCCGCACAGCTGCGGTGGTCAAAGCTGACAGTTACGGGCTGGGCGCTGCGCGTGTGGCGCAAACGCTCTACGGCGCAGGCGCGCGCACATTCTTTGTCGCAGTCACCGAAGAGGGCGCAAGATTACGTCCCTATCTTGGACCAGATGCGCAGATATTTGTGCTATCTGGTCATATGGCAGGAGATTTCGAAACCCTGCGCGATGCCAATCTGACGCCTGTTTTGAATTCGCTCGACCAGATCACCCGCCAGTTTGACACCCTTCCCGATGCGCCCTTTGGCGTGCAGCTGGACACGGGCATGAACCGACTTGGCCTTGAGGCAGAGGATTGGGCGCAGGCCGCCCCTGCCCTGCTGGCCAAAACCCCCGCCCTAATCATGAGCCATCTCGCCTGCGCCGATGAACCCGATCACGAGATGAACGCGCAGCAACTGGCTGAATTTCACCGCATGAGCGATGGCACGGGCGTGACGCGCTCGCTGGCGGCCACGGGTGGCATTTTGCTGGGGCCGGATTATCATTTCGACCTCACGCGGCCCGGTATCGGGTTGTACGGTGGGCGTCCGTTTGAGGCGGCGCTGCCGGTCGCCACGCTGTCGCTGCCCGTGATCCAGACCCGCGAGGTCCAACCGGGCGAGACCGTGGGCTATGGCAATCTCTGGCAGGCCGAGCGTGTGACCAAGATCGCCACGGTCGCGGCGGGCTATGCCGACGGCATTCACCGCGTCCTGTCCGATATCTCCGACCTCTGGGCGGGCGATGCCCCCTGTCCGGTGCGCGGGCGGGTCTCGATGGATCTGATCACCGCCGATGTCACCGATCTGGATGAAGTTCCCGACACCCTAGATCTGATCTGCCCCGCGCAGGGGATCGACGCGCTGGCCGATCTGGCAGGCACGATTGGCTATGAAATCCTGACCGCGCTAGGGCCGCGCTACACCCGCCTCTATACCGAGCGCGGCACATGAGCAGTGCAAGCCTGACCACTCCGCTGGCCGCGCTGGGGCGCGCCACTTTGGGATTGATGGCGGCAACAGGGCGTCTGGCGATGTTTGCGGGATCAGCGATCAGCCACCTGTTCCGCCCGCCCTTCTACATCGCAGAATTCTGGCGCGCCTGTCTCAATATCGGCTGGCTCTCGCTGCCTGTGGTCGGGCTGACGGCGCTATTCACCGGGGCCGCGCTGGCGCTGCAAATCTATGCTGGCAGCGCGCGGTTTTCAGCCGAACAAGTTGTCCCCTCGATCACCGCAATCGGCATGGTGCGCGAACTCGGCCCGGTGCTTGGCGGGCTGATGGTCGCGGCGCGCGTCACCAGTTCCATCGCCGCGGAAATCGGCACGATGAAAGTCACCGAGCAGATCGACGCGCTCACCACACTGTCCACCCATCCGATGAAATATCTCACCGTGCCGCGGATGCTGGCCGCGACGCTGTGCGTGCCGGTTCTGGTGGGCGTGGGCGATGTGATCGGGATCATGGGCGGCTGGATGCTGGGCACCTCGCGGCTGGGGTTCAACTCGACCACTTACCTCAAGAACACTTGGGATTTCCTGCAATTCTGGGATGTCGGCTCGGGGCTGGTCAAGGGCGCGGCGTTCGGCTTTATCGTCGCGATCATGGGCTGCTATTACGGGATGAATTCGCAGCGTGGCGCGCAAGGCGTGGGGCGAGCGACGAAATCGGCTGTGGTCGCGGCCTCGGTCGCGATCCTGACTGTGAATTACCTTCTCACAGAAGCGTTCTTTTCCGCATGATCGAGATCTGTGCCCTCACCAAATCCTTTGGCGCCAAAGAGGTGCTGCGCGGCGTCGATCTGGTCGTGCCGTCCGGGCAATCCACCGTCATCATCGGCGGCTCGGGGACGGGCAAATCGGTGCTACTGAAATGCATCCTCGGCCTCGTGCATCCCGATGGCGGCACAATCACGCTGGATGGCCAAGACGTCACCAAGGGCGAGCGCGATGCGTTCCTCACCCGCTTTGGCATGTTGTTTCAGGGTGGTGCGCTGTTTGACAGTCTGCCGGTGTGGCAAAACGTGGCCTTCCGCCTGCTGCGCGGCTCCCTTGCCCGTCCCAAGGACGAAGCCCGCGCCATCGCCATCGAAAAGCTGCGCCGCGTCGGGCTCAGCGCGGATGTAGCCGATCTTTACCCCGCCGAACTCTCGGGTGGGATGCAAAAACGCGTCGGTCTTGCGCGCGCCATCGCCGCCGAGCCCGAGATCATCTTTTTCGACGAACCGACCACCGGGCTCGACCCGATCATGGCGGGCGTCATCAACGAACTGATCCGCGAAATCGTGACCGAGATGGGCGCGACCGCGATTACCATCACCCATGATATGACCTCGGTGCGCGCGATTGCCGACCGGGTGGCAATGATCCATGCGGGCAAAATCCGTTGGGAAGGTCCAATCGCGCAGATGGACACGACCCCCGACCCCTACATCCAGCAATTCATCCACGGACGCGCCGAAGGCCCGATCGAAACGCTGCGCTAAACCAACCTCAGAGGTGCGCCAACATCCCCTCGCCCCG
>JAFGWK010000165.1 GCA_016937195.1 Paracoccaceae bacterium
TATCCATGTGAATGCTCATGTGGTGATCTCCGAGGCCTGATAGGGTGGCAGCATGATCGGCCCGTTTTGGGTGACGGTGATCGGTTGCGGAAAGCGCGTTTCATTGGGTGCATTCGCTGCACATGGCAGCGCAATCGTCAGGCTCAGTTCGCCATCATTGCGGCTGATTGGCCCGGCGATCCAGTCAGACGCTACCGCATCTGCCGGCAGAGTTGCGCCCTCGGGAATTGCCGATAGATCAAGCGTCTCGCCGTTGAAAGTCAACGTTTCGCCTGCGCAGGACAGTGTCAAAGGCGTGTCTGCACGGCGGGGGGATAAGGTGAGTTTCATGGCGATCTCCTCAATACCAACGGCCAATTGCGAATAAATCCAGCGAAAACGTTCCGCTTTGCGGAATGGGGTTGCGAACGTTCCAGGAGTCCACGTTTCTTCCGTAGGCGTTTGTTTTGCCGCCATACCATGCTGTTGCGGCAGCAGAACTGAACTCTCGAATTGAGGCAGAGCCGAACGGCGGCACCGCGAAAACTGCGGGCATCGGATACGTCACGTTCAGTCCCGGCCCAAAATCATGGTCAATCGTGGCAGTGCAGATTTGAGTGCCATCGGCAAATCGGACATATTTTCCGTTCGCGTTAGATCCCCGTTCAAGCACGGCGCCCGACGGGATGCCGGTCGATTGAGACACGGTGCCGACGACATTTGATTGATCGAAAATCTGGCTCCATGGGCTCCAGGTGCCTGTGGCGCAGAGTCGATGCCATCGCCCACCAACGCCGCTGGTTTTCCAGACGATCTGTAGCAGGGTGCCATTGCCGAACTGCTGGACATCGATTTGGCCGGTGGTCGCCGCGAAGGGGAGAGAGGCCACATTGGTACTCGACGGCGAGAAATTCCAGCGACCGGCGGGCGTATTGATCGCGTCAATATCCGTAATTTCCGGGCTATACCCAACATCCGTCTGACCCAATCCGAAGGCCCCGACGGTCATCAGCCGCCCTGCTGTCGCATCGGCTGCGTCGATTTGCACTGCGGCCCCGCTGAGCTGACCGCTTTGCGCGTCGATCCGCAATGCCTCGGTCCAAGCGCTTCCATCATCGGACACCTTGATGTGAAAGTCGTTGTCGCCCGACAGGCCCATCTCTGCATGGCCCGTCCAGTCGCTTTGATACAAAAGCGAGGCTGTGTCAGTGTCGCTCGCCTTGTTAAGTTTGAGCTGATGACTTGCACCCGTATGGGTGAACAGCGAAGCCTCAGATGCCACTACAAGCCGGTTGATCGCATCCCAGTCGGTGCCAATTCCTAACCCGTCAAGACTTTGCAGCGTCGTGGCAATTTCCTGCCATTCCCCGCCTTCAAATATGCATTGAACCTCGGCGCTCAGATCCCAGGCATGCCAGCCCGTTTGTGGTGCGATGAAAAGCCATTCAAAGCCGGTCCATTGCGCCAGCATACCGCCTTTGCCCGCCCAATCGCCCTGTGGTACCGCCGCCAAGGCATGAACTGGCCCCGCCTCGGGCACGGCGGGTGGGATCGTCGCCCCTCGGGTCACCAGCACCAATTGCGTCAAAACATCGAGCCGCTGAAGCGCCTCGTTATAGGTGACATGTTTCTGCGCCTGACTGGGCAGCATATAAGGCAGATCGAGACGTACGGAACTGTCCGACATGAGAGTTGGCCTCTTGCACTGTTAACAATTCAGCACTTTATGAGGCACATATCTCAATAAAACCTAGGGCGCCCGCCCCCCGCGGTCATAGCTTGTTAAGCAGCAAAGCGCGCAGTCTCCGCGTCTTGTCGCCAAGCATGCAAACTTAGCGTGCCATATCAGGGCGTCCGATTGAGCTATACCCTTCGAACCCTGCATTGCGCGCGTCCTCTGCGCTATAAACGTTGCGCAAATCTGCCATACGCGGCGTTTTCATCCCGCTCGCAATACGCGTCAGATCAAGCGCGCGGAACTCATTCCATTCTGTCAGGATCACGATCAGATCACTGTGCTCGCTGGCCGCATAAGGATCATCAAGCCATTCTACGCCTGGCAAAAGATGCTCGCCCTCATGGCGTCCCTGCGGATCAACAACGCGTACCTTTGCGCCGCCCCCCAGCAGCGCAGGCACGACCGTCAAGCTGGGCGCATCGCGCATATCATCGGTGTTGGGCTTGAACGTCACACCCATTATCGCAATCGTTTTGCCGTTGAACGAGCCGTCACACAGATCCAGCAGCTTATCGACCATCCGGCGTTTAACCTGCTCGTTGATCGCGATTACGGCCTCGGTAATCATCATCGGAGAAGCGTTTTCCTGACCGATCCGTGCCAGTGCCTTGGTATCTTTAGGGAAACACGACCCACCATAGCCCGGCCCGGCATGCAGGAACTTCTTGCCAATCCGGTTGTCCAGCCCCATCCCCTTAGAGACCTGTTTCACATCCGCGCCGACTTTTTCGCACAGCGCGGCAATCTCGTTGATGAAGGTGATCTTCGTCGCGAGAAACGCATTTGCCGCGTATTTGATCATCTCGGCAGATTCCAGATCCGTCACGACAATCGGGAATTCACGCAGATAAAGTGGGCGATAGATATCTGCCATCACCTTCGCAGCGCGCTCGGTCTCAACACCAACAACAACACGGTCCGGCTTCATGAAATCGTCGATTGCCGCACCTTCGCGCAAAAATTCGGGGTTCGAGGCGACGTCGAAATCCAACTCAGGGGCGGTCTCGGTCATCACCTCACGCACCTTGCGGTTCGTTCCCACTGGCACCGTCGATTTCGTCACCACAACGATGTAATCCTTGGCCGCTTTTGCCACTTCTTGCGCTGCCGCCATCACATAGGTCAAATCCGCATGGCCATCGCCTCGACGCGTTGGAGTGCCCACGGCGATAAACACCGCCTCGGCGCCTTCCATCGCTTCGTTCAGATCCAACGTAAAACGCAGGCGTCCCGCGTCCACGTTACGCATCATCAGCCGGTCAAGGCCGGGCTCAAAGATCGGAACCTTGCCGCTATTGAGCATATCAATCTTGCGCGCATCTTTGTCGACACAGACCACATCATGCCCGAAATCCGAGAAGCACACGCCAGAGACAAGACCGACATAGCCGGTTCCAATGACAACAATCCGCATAACAATCCCTCGTCTTTATAGCTGGCGAAACGCTGATGCGTTTTTGAACCGGACGACTGTTTTATAACCGCCGATTATACGATGTCCATTTTTCCAGATCATCCGCAAGAGGTGGCGGCGGACTGTGGCGACGCCAAGACAGTCAATAGTGTTACCTAGACGTGTCAGCATTTTCGTGCTGGTGCGTGTTCAACGCCGCAGCTTTCCTCATCCATTCTCAAGATGTGA
>JAFGWK010000166.1 GCA_016937195.1 Paracoccaceae bacterium
GACGTGACCAACACCCAGACCATTGTGGACCGTCCCGCCAAGGATTTGCGCCGCGCGCGTTCGGCGTTGAATTCGCTGATCCCGACGACGACGGGTTCGGCCACGGCGATCACGCTGATTTACCCTGAACTCAAGGGGCGGCTGGACGGGCATGCGGTGCGGGTGCCGCTACTGAATGCCTCGCTGACCGATTGCGTTTTCGAGATCGAGCGCGCCACAACCGCCGATGAGGTCAACGCACTGTTTAAGGCGGCATCGGAAGGCGCGCTCAAGGGGATTTTGGGCTATGAAACCCGCCCGCTGGTCTCTGCCGATTACACCAATGACACGCGCTCTTCGATCATTGATGCGCCCTCAACGATGGTGGTGAACGGCACGCAGGTGAAGATTTATGCTTGGTATGACAATGAGATGGGCTATGCGCATCGCCTTGTAGACGTGGCGCTGATGGTCGGGAAATCGCTGTGAATACGCCAAAACCTGCGCGCCCTGAGGGTATGTCGGCCTATATCGCGGTCACGGCGGCTTATTGGGCGTTCATGCTGAGTGATGGCGCGTTGCGCATGCTGGTGCTGCTGCATTTCCACACGCTTGGATTTTCGCCGGTGGAACTGGCCTATCTGTTCGTCCTTTACGAGGTCGCGGGGATGGTGACGAACCTATCGGCAGGCTGGATTGCGGCGCGTTTCGGGTTGAGTGCGACGTTGTATGCCGGGCTGGGTTTGCAGGTGGTGGCGCTGCTGGCGTTGGCGCAGCTTGATCCGTCTTGGGCCATCGGGGTGTCGGTCGCCTATGTGATGGTGGTGCAGGGTCTAAGCGGGGTGGCCAAGGACCTCGCCAAGATGTCTTCGAAATCCGCGGTGAAGCTGTTGGCCCCTCGCGAAAATGGTGGGCTGTTTCGCTGGGTTGCGGTGCTGACCGGCTCGAAAAACGCGGTGAAGGGCGTGGGCTTTCTGCTGGGCGCGGGTTTGCTGGCCGGTATCGGGTTTAACGGCGCGGTGCTGGGCATGGCGGCGGTTCTGGCGGTCATCCTGATCGCGATCGTGCTGGCGATGCCGCCGGGGTTGCCTAAGGGGCGCAAGGGCGCGAAGTTCTCGGAAGTCTTTTCGAAATCGGCCAATGTGAACTGGCTTTCAGCGGCGCGGGTGTTCCTGTTTGGTGCGCGTGATGTCTGGTTCGTGGTCGGCATCCCGATCTATTTCTACGCGGTGCTCTCGGATGGCACGCCTGCCGCAGACCGCGCGGCATTCTTCCTGATCGGAACGTTCATGGCCGTGTGGATCATTCTGTACGGCGCAGTTCAGGCCGCTGCGCCGCGTGTGTTACGCGCTGCCGCCCGTCCTGAAGCCGAACTGATCGGGGCCGCGCGCCGCTGGGCGCTGGCACTGTTCTTTGTGCCTGCTGCGCTGACATTGGCGGCATGGTTCGCGCCTGAAACGGCACTGTGGTTCAGCATCACGCTGATCGTCGGGCTGCTGGCCTTTGGCGCGATCTTTGCGATCAACTCGTCGCTGCATTCCTACCTAATTCTCGCCTTCTCCAAGGCAGAGCGGGTCACGATGGATGTTGGCTTTTACTACATGGCCAATGCGGGCGGGCGACTGATCGGCACGCTTTTATCGGGGCTGACCTATCAGCTTGGTGGCCTGCCGCTGGTGCTGGGCTGTGCAAGTGTAATGGTCGCGTTGAGCGCCGCCTTCGCCGGGCGGCTGGATGCAAATGCCTAGCTGATATTGGCGAGCGGGCGAATTTTAAGCTGCGTCAGCCGGTTATCCTTGCGTGCGGTAACTTCAAAGCGGAAGCCGTGAAAGGCAAAGACCTGACCCTCGGTCGGGATCGTCTGGGCCTCGTGAATGACCAAGCCGGCAAGGGTATTGGCCTCGTCATCGGGCAGGCTCCAGTCGGTTTCCCGGTTGAAATCGCGGATCGTCATCGCACCTTCGACGATGTAATCGCCGGTTTCCGTAGGTTTGAGGCGGCGGTCGGCCTTGGGATCGAATTCATCGGTAATCTCACCGACGATTTCCTCAAGAATGTCTTCCAGCGTCAGCAAGCCGCGCAGATCGCCATATTCATCCACCACCAGCGCAAAATGCGTGCGCCGCTTGAGGAACTCTTGCATTTGTTCATCCAGCGGAGTGGTTTCAGGGATGAAATAGGGCTTCATCATCACCTTGGCGATGTCGAGATCGGCGACGCTTTCAAGGTTGCCATCACCGCCCCGCACGACCTTTTCTACCGCGCGCAAAAGGTCTTTGGAATGGATGATGCCCACCACATTCTCGCGCTCGCCGCGATATAGTGGTAGCCGGGTATGGGGCGAAGACAGCACCGCCGACAGGATTGCGTCGGGGTCGCTGCCGATATCCAGCATCTCGATTTGCGAGCGGTGCAGCATAATCTCTTCGACGGTGCGGTTGCCCAGATCAAGTGCGCCGAGCAGCCGGTCGCGATCTTCCTTGTCGACTTGACCCTCAGACTGGCCAATCGCCAGCGCCCCGGCGATTTCTTCTTGCAGCGAAAACATGTGCTGGTTCTTGTCGGTGCGCATTCCAAAGGCATACAAAATTCCGCGCACAATCACACGCACCACCGCGACGATCGGGGCAAGAATGCGGGTGAACACCTTGATCGGAGCGGCCACTTTGGCGGCAACTTTTTCAGGCAGGGTGATCGCATAGGTCTTGGGCAGCACTTCGGAGAAGATCAGCACCAACAGCGTCATCACCACCGTTGCCAGCGCCACGCCCGACTGACCGAAGGTCTTGGTCAGCAGCGCCGTCGCCAGCGAGGCCGACAGGATATTGACCACGTTGTTGCCTAGCAAGATCGCGCCGATCAGCCGCTCGCTATCTTCGGTTACATCCAGCGCGGTTTGCGCGCCTTTTTCGCCCCGATCGGCTTGCGATTTCAGCTTGGCACGGCTGGCCGCTGTCAGCGCGGTCTCCGAGCCCGAAAAGAAGGCCGAAAATGCCAGCAGCAGTACGATAGCACCGGAGGTGAGCCAAAAGGCGAGATCGAGTGAATTTTCCATGGCTCAGGTTATGGGGTGCGCCGGGGCGCTATTCAAGCGCCGCGATCACGTTTGGCAAGAGGATGATGTTCTAGGACAAGGTCTTTTAGGCGCTCGTCCAGAACATGGGTGTAAATTTCGGTGGTGGAGAGATCGGCATGGCCCAGCAACATCTGAATTGCGCGCAGATCTGCACCGCCTTGCAGAAGATGAGTCGCGAATGCGTGGCGCAGCACATGGGGCGTGACCTTGGCAGGGCTGATGCCCGCGCTGACCGCAATATCCTTGAGCAGGCGGTGAAAGCCTTGGCGCGTCAGATGGCCTTCTTTGCCGCTTGAGGGGAACAAGAACCGCGACGGCGGGATGCGGCGTTTGACGCGCGCCTCTTCTTCGGCAGTGTCGCGCGCGCGCAGCCAGTCTGCCAGCGCCTCGCGCGCGGGGGGCGAAAGCGGCACCATGCGCTCCTTGCCGCCCTTGCCCGAAATCAACAGCATTCGCGGGTCGCCCCGCGCCGCCGCGACCGGTAGTCCGACCAGTTCGCTCACCCGCATGCCTGTGGCGTAAAGCAGCTCCATTAAGGCGCGGTTGCGGATTTGATCGCGCAGCGAGCGGCCCTGATCGCGCGCGGCCTCTAGCAGCGCCTCGACCTCGTCGATGCTTAATGTCTTGGGCAGGCGCTGCGCGCGTCCCGGCCCTGCGATGCGGATTGCGGGATCATCGCTGCGCCAGCCTTCCTCATAGGCAAAGCGAAACATCTGCCGGATCGCGCTCAGCCTGCGCGCGCGGGTCGATTTTGCCAGACCATCGGCTTCACAGCGGATCAGATAAGTTTCGATATCGCCACGTTGCAAGCTGCCAAGCGCAAGGGATTTTCCCGTTGCGAAGGCGCAAAAATCCGTCAGATCGCGCGCATAGCTTTCGATGGTGTTGCGCGCTGCCCCGGCCTCGGCGGCTTGTGCCTCAAGGAAAGCGGGCAGCCAACGCGGATCGGGAGGCGCATCACTCATCCGCGCCGATCCAGTACGATCAACTCAATCGCCGCGCGCCGCGCCGTGGATTCCAGCCCCGCCAGACGCAGCAATTTCAGCCCGTCCACCAAACGCGGAAAATCGCCGCGCGCGCCCTGCGCCACATCGTCAATCGCGTGCAATAGCGCTAACCCCAACTGATCGGGTACCAGCCCATCGTAGCGGGTGGGCACCGCGTTGGGGCCGTGGCCGGGGGCAGTGTCAAAGACCTGCTTGAGCGCGCGGGTCAAATCATCCTGACCGGGAATGCCGCCAGATTGACCTTTGGCAAACCCGGCCAGCAGGGCGGAATTCGCCCCCAGATCTGTGCCATCGCTTGCAATCTCTTCGTAATCGGGTGTCAGCAGCCCCAAATCATGGGCAATGCGACCGGCGTTTCCCTGTAACCCCATCGCGGCTAATCGCGTGCCATATAGTGCGGCCAGCGTTGGCTCCAGCTCTTGGCTCGACATCTCACGCCACGCGCGGGGCAGGGCCTTGGCGACCGCTGCGCTGTCTTGCGCCTTCATCGCCTTATCCAGCGCCGTGATGGCTGTGACACGATCCCAAAGCGACCCCGAAGCTGCGGCCTTGCGCTCCGTGTAAAGGCCCAGCAATTGGTTCGGATCAAGCACACCGGCGCGCGCCAACCGTTCCGCCGCCTCAAGTTGCGCCTTCCAGCCGTTATTTTCGGTCAGATCGGCATGCGCGAAAGCCAACGGCAGCATCGAGGTTGCAAGCGGCTGTCCGATTGCCTCCATCATCTTGTAACTGAGCGGTGTCACCGGATCGGGGGGCGTCAGATCATCGGCGCCATCGGCCAGTTCGGGATCAAGAAACTGCGCGATCAACTCGGCCTGATCATCGGGAATCTGTCCCAGCGCGCGGCCGGTGCCATAGGTCAACTCGGCGGTGTCCCAGTTGCCAGTGCGCGCCAGACAAAAGATGCGTGCGGGGTACGAGGGCGCGATGCCGGGTGTGCGCCCCATCACGCGGCAGGCCTCGGTTTCATTACCAAGCAGGAGCGCAACATCAAAACGACGCCGAAAAACCGCTGGATTGGTCGGATCGGCCAGCTCGAGCAGCGCATGCGCCTGCTGTAGCGCACCCATGTCCAACAGTCGGTCCAC
>JAFGWK010000167.1 GCA_016937195.1 Paracoccaceae bacterium
GCCGAGCGCCTCGCCGTGCTGAAAGATTACGTCACGCGCAATTTCGGCGCGGCGGTCGATCTGGATCGCGCGACCTTCTGGGCCGGGCTGCGCCCAACCACGCCCGCCAGTGTGCCCTATCTGGGGCAGGTACGCGGCTTTGACAATTTGTGGATCAATGCAGGGCATGGCACGCTGGGCTGGACCACCTCGGCGGGCTGTGGCGCGCTGATCGCGCAGGCGATGGCCGGGGATACCCCCGAATTGCGCAATGTATCGGCGCGCGCGCGCTGGCTGGACCCGATTTAGGAGACGATATGAGCAAGATGATTACCTATGAGGCCGCCGCGCATCTGGATTGGCCCGGCGCGGTCGAGGCGCTGCGCTTTGGTCACACCCTGCCGCGCGCGCAGGTCGGCGATATGTTTCTGGGGCCCGCGCAGGCGACGCTGCTCAGCCGGGGTGCCTATATCGAGGGGCTCGGCTATGGCGTGAAGTCCTTCACCGTATGCGATGGCAATGCCGCCCAAGGCTTGCCCACAGTTCAAGGCGCGATGCTGGTCTTTCGTCCCCAGACGGGCGAGCTATCGGCGATCATCGAAAGCCGCCTTGTGACCGAATTCAAGACGGCTGCCGATTCCGTTTTGGGGGCAAAGCTGCTGGCGCGCCCGGACAGTGCGCGTTTGCTGATCATTGGCGGCGGCACCGTCGCGCGCAGCTTGATCGCCGCCTATGCCGCGCTGTTTCCGGGGCTGGCCGAGATCGCGATCTGGACGCGCCGCCCCGAGCAGGCCCAAGCGCTCGCCGCCGAGCCCGCCCCCAAGGGCATCACCCTGCACGCCGCCCCCGATCTGGAACGCGCCGTGGCGCGCGCCGATATCATCACCTCCGCGACGATGGCACGCACGCCAATCTTGCATGGCGCGTGGGTCAAACCGGGTACCCATGTCGATCTGATCGGTGCCTATAAGGCCGATATGCGCGAGGGTGACGATGCGCTGATCTCTCGCGCGCACTTGTTCGTGGACAGCCGCGAAACCACGCTGGGCCATATTGGCGAGCTGATGATCCCGATCGCAGCCGGGGTAATCACGCCCGAGTCGGTGCGCGGCGATCTTTACGATCTGGTGGGCGGCACGCCGGGGCGGCAAAGCGCCGACGAGATCACGCTGTTCAAGAATGGCGGGGGCGCGCATCTCGATCTGATGATGGCGCGCTATATCGTGTCACGCGCGGATTAGCGGGTCAGCTCATCGCGGATGATACGCGCGATTTGGGCCACGTCTGCCGCGCTGAACGTCAGTGGCAGGCGCAGATCCAGCAGCGTTGCTAGCACCGCATCGGTCTTGGGCATGTTTTGCGCCTGCGCGTAACGCCATGAATCGTGGCGCGAGGTAAACCCCGCAGGCTCCGCCGCGCCAAACCATTTCAGCTCAACCCCGCGCGCGCCACACCGCGCAACGAAATCCAGCATCTGCGCGCCATCGCACCCCGGCAGGCGGAACTGAAAGGACGAGCCGACATACTGCTCCGCCTGAGGACGCTCACTTAGCGCGACACCGGGCGCACCCGTCAGCCCCTCCTCCATCGCGCGATACAGCACGTTCCAGCGCGCCACCTGTTCAGGCAGCGCGGCCAGTTGCGGGCGCAGGATCGCGGCGCGCAGATTGTCCATCCGCCCCGAGACATTGGGCGTATCATATTTCAGCGCCTCGAATACCTCGGACGCAGGAGCGGCTAAATGGCGGGGATACATCATATAGCTGCCCGACAGCAGGATCATCCGTGCCGCCAATTCAGCGTCATCGGTGACGATCAGCCCCCCCTCGCCCGAGTTGATATGCTTGTAGGTCTGCGTCGAATAGCACCCGATAACGCCATGGCGCCCCGAGGGCACGCTCGCCCACTCTGCCCCCATCGTATGGGCGCAATCCTCAATCACGCGCAGATCATGGGCGCGCGCAATCTCCATCAAGGCATCCATATCGCATAGATGACCGCGCATATGGCTCAGCATCAAAACGCGCGCGCCGGTCTTTTTGGCCTTAGCAGCCAGATCCGCAAGGTCGATGGTCAGGTTCTCGGTGCTCTCGACAAACACCGGACGCGCCCCAAGCGCGGCAATCGCGCCGGGCACCGGAGCCAGCGTAAAGGCGTTGGTCAAAACCGGCTCATCCGGGGCCACGCCAAGCGCGCGCAACGCACAGCCCAAAGCATAACCACCCGAGGCCACCGCAAGACAATATTTCGCACCCGTAAAGGCGGCGAATTCCTGCTCCAGCAGCGCCACCTCCCCCGGCTCATTTGGCGCGGTGTTGTAGCGATGCAGCCGCCCCGAGCGCAGAACCGCCAGCGCCGCTGCAATCGCGTCTTCGGAAATCGGCTCTTGCTGGGTGAAATTGCCCTCGAAACGCTCGCTCATTGCTTACCTCTTGCGCAGCCGCGCGAACCAGATCAACGCGATCAACAAAATAACCGAAGCCATATAAAAGGCCATATCAGGCGTGCGGATGATCGCGCCTTCGGCCTGAAATACCCCAAAAATCTGCGTGAAGAACAGCGTACCAAACAGCATCGCGAGATTCATCACAGCCGAGATCCCGCCCTGCAGCGCGCCCTGTTCATCCTCGGGTACCGCGCGCGACATCAGCGAGGTCAGCATCGGCTGCACCAGCCCCTCGATGCCCGTCACACACAGCACAATCAACACCATCGTCAGGCTGGAAGACAGCGCCAGCGCAATCAGCAACACGACGCCCAACAGCAGTCCCGTAAAGACCACCTTCGCTTCTCCAAAACGGCGTGCCAGCGGGCCGGATAAACCGCCCTGAAACGCCGCCGCGACAACCCCGTAAGCGGCCAGCGTCAAGCCAACGATCCCCTCGGTCCAACCAAATTTCGCCATCCCCCAGAACGGCCAAATCGCGGGATAGATCGCCGAGGCAAACAGATACACCCCCATCACCCCCGCCATTGGCAAGACGCCGGGATAGCGGGCAAACACCTTGAGCGTGCCAAACGGATTGCAAGCGCGCCAGTTCAGCGCGCGACGACGCTCCGGTGGCAGGCTTTCAGGCAGCACGAACAGCCCATATATCAGGTTCAGTCCCGAAATCGCGGCGGCGACAAAGAAGGGCACGCGCGGGCCTAGCTCTCCTAACAGCCCGCCCAAAGCAGGACCAAGGATGAATCCCAGCCCAAAGGCCGCGCCCAGCAAACCAAAGGCGCGCGCGCGATCCTCGGGGGCGCTGACATCGGCGAGATAGGCATTGGCGATCACATAAGATGCGCCGCACACCCCTGCAACCGCGCGCCCGACAAACAGCCAGAACAGCGTCGGCGCGAAGGCGTGAAACAGATAATCCACCCCAAGCCCCGCAATCGCGAGCAACAGCAGCGGGCGGCGTCCGAACCGATCCGAGAGGTTGCCCATCAGCGGCGCAAAGGCAAATTGCGCGAGGCTGAAAATGGCAAACATCGCGCCACCCACGCGGCTCGCCTGCGCCAGATCGACATGCCCCACCTGCACGATCAGCGAGGGCAGCACCGGAATGATCAGCCCAAAGCCCACCATGTCCAGAAACACCACGATCAAAACGAACAGCGTGGCATGCCCCTGCCCAGCCGAAACAGTGCCGCCTGAAGGGGTTTCGCGGGCCATGAGAACTCCGAGTTTTCAACAGAGCGCCAAGCTGAGCCGCACGCGCGCCCCTGTCAAGATGCGCCGATTGTCAGCGCTGCGGGGAGACTATTCGCCTAGCATCTGCGCGACCAGCGCGGGCAAACTGTCGTAGTGATCCAGCAGCGCCTCGGGGGACAGGCGCTCAATCGCGCGCCCCTCGGGGCCGAAGGTCACAAGGATGCAGGGCACGCCCACCGCGCGCGCTGTTTCGCGATCTGTGTTGGTATCCCCCACCAGAAGCGAGCGGTTCACCGCCCCGCCCGCCTGCGCCACGGCCGCAAGATAAGGGTCAGGCGCGGGCTTGCGCACAGGTAACGTGTCGGCGCCAATCAGCGCATCGAAGAGGTCCGCAATCTCCAGCCGCGCCACCAGATCGCGCGCCAGCCCCTCGGGCTTATTGGTGCAGATCGCAGTTGCAAAGCCCTGATCGCGCAGTATTTTCACAGCGCCCACCGCGCCGGGGTAAAGCTGCGTGTGACGAACAATATTGGCCCCGTAATGCGCCAGGAGCGGCTGGTAATCGGCCTCAATACGCGCTTCGACTTCGGTCTGCTCCAGTCCCAACCGCTCATAGCCCGCCTTCAGCATCGCGCGCCCGCCATGAAAGGCGATCAGCGCGTCCTGGGCCGCATCCAGCACGCCGCGATGCCCGCGCGCGGCAAAACAGGCATTGGCCGCTGCGATCAAATCGCCCGACGTATCGGCCAGCGTACCATCCAGATCAAACACCACCGTGCGCATTTTGCCCCCAATATTCGTAACACCGCGAAAGGAAGCGTGAAGACACGGCCCTTGCGGCAAGGTTAGCAATGGGTAAAACGGGGGCGAGCAGAAGAAAAGGCACGTTTCATGGCAATTGCGCTGATCACCCTCGCGGCGGGCCAAGGCACCCGTATGATGTCTGACCTCCCCAAGGTGCTCCACCAGATCGGGCGTGCGCCGCTGCTGGCCCATGCGCTGACCTCTGCGCGCAGCTTGGAACCGGCGCGCGTGATCGTGGTGGCCGGGCATGGCGCGGATCAGGTGGGCAAGGCTGCGGCCAAGATCGCCCCCGAAGCCGAGATCGTGCTGCAAGAGGAACAGCTGGGCACGGGCCATGCGGTGGCCCAAGCTCTGCCCGCGCTGGAGGGCTTTGAGGGCCGCGTGATCGTCCTTTACGGTGACACGCCCTTCATAACCCCAGAGACGCTAGAGCAGATGGCGGCAAGTGACGCTGCCGTCACCGTGCTGGGCTTTGAGGCCGCCGATCCGGGGCGCTACGGGCGGCTCGTGACACAAGGTGCGACCCTAGAGCGGATCGTCGAATTCAAGGATGCGACAGATGAAGAACGCGCCATAACGCTATGCAATTCCGGCGTTATTGCTTGTGACGCGGCGTGGCTGGGTACGCTTGTCAGCGGCCTGTCCAACGACAATGCCTCGGGCGAATATTACCTCACCGATATCGTGGCCGCCGCGCGCGCCCAAGGGCTGAGCGCCCAAGTCGTGACCTGTGACGAGGCCGAAACGCTGGGCATCAACACCCGCGCCGAACTCGCCCGCGCCGAGGCGCAATTTCAGGCCCGCGCCCGTACCGAGGCGCTGGAAAATGGCGTTACGATGGTTGATCCGCAGAGCGTTTATTTCGCGCTCGACACCTACTTGGGCAGCGATGTGGTGATCGGCCCCAACGTCGTGTTCGGCCCCGATGTGACCGTGGAAAGCGGTGCCCAGATCGAGGCGTTTTGCCACCTTGAGGGCTGCCATATCTCGCGCGGAGCCACCGTCGGCCCCTTTGCACGGCTACGTCCCGGCGCGGAACTGGCCGAGGATGTGCATATCGGCAATTTCGTCGAGGTGAAGAACTCGGTTCTCGCCGAAGGGGTCAAGGTTGGCCATCTCACCTATCTTGGCGATGCTGATATCGGCGCGCATACCAATATCGGCGCGGGCACAGTGACGTGTAATTATGATGGCGTTATGAAACATCGCACGACCGTCGGCGCGAATGCCTTTATCGGGTCTGACACGATGTTGGTCGCGCCGGTAAATCTGGGCGATGGCGCGCTAACGGGGTCAGGCTCGGTCATTACCGAGGACGTGCCCGCCGATGCCATCGCGCTTGGACGCGCCAAGCAAGTTAATCGAAACGGATTAGCCGGAAAACTTTTTGCCAAGCTGCGCGCGGAAAAAGAGCGCATGAAGAAAGGCTTATAAATGTGTGGAATCGTAGGCGTTCTTGGCAGCCATGAGGTCGCGCCGCTGCTGGTCGAAAGTCTCAAGCGGCTGGAATATCGCGGCTATGACAGTGCCGGGATCGCGACCGTCAACAATGGCCGTCTGGATCGCCGCCGCGCAGTCGGCAAGCTGGTGAACCTGTCCGATCTGCTGGTGCATGAACCGCTGGCGGGGAAATCCGGGATCGGTCACACCCGCTGGGCCACCCATGGCGCGGCCAATGCAACCAACGCCCACCCCCATCGCTCGGGGCCGGTCGCGGTCGTGCATAACGGGATCATCGAGAACTACCGCGCGCTGCGGGCAGAACTGGCGCAGGCGGGCATCTCGCCCGAGACACAAACCGACACCGAGACCGTGGCGCTGCTGACGCGGATGTTCATGGATCGCGGGATGGGTGCCAAAGAGGCCGCGATTGCCACACTGGGCAAGCTGGAGGGGGCGTTCGCGCTGCTCTGGCTGTTTGAGGGCGAGGACGATCTGATGATCGCGGCGCGCAAGGGCAGCCCGCTGGCGATCGGGCATGGCGATGGTGAGATGTTCGTCGGCTCAGACGCGATTGCGCTGGCACCGATGACCGACCGCATCACCTATCTTGACGAGGGCGATTACGCGATCATCACCCGTGCGGGAGCCGAAATTTTCGACGCGGCCGGACGGCGCGCCAATCGCGATGAGCAACGCATTGATCTGGGCCAAACACAGGTCGAAAAGGCAGGCTATAAACACTTCATGGGCAAAGAGATTGCTGAGCAGCCCGTCGTTCTGGCTGACGCTTTGCGACACTATCTGCCCGCATCAGGCCTGAATCTGCCCGCGGAATTGGACTTTTCCAACATTGACCGGATTACGCTGGTCGCCTGTGGCACGGCTTTTTACGCCTGCTCAGTTGCGAAATATTGGTTCGAAGAATTCGCGCGTATCCCCGTCGAAATCGACGTCGCTTCGGAGTTTCGCTATCGCGAGCCGCCACTATCAGACCGCAGCCTTGCGATCTTTGTCAGCCAGTCGGGCGAAACCGCCGACACCTTGGCCGCCCTGCGCTATTGCCATGAGAAAGTCGCTCAGACCGTCGCCGTTGTGAACGTACCCACCTCATCTATCGCGCGGGAATGCGATATTGCACTGCCGATCATGGCGGGGGTCGAGGTCGGCGTGGCTTCGACCAAGGCATTTACCGCGCAGCTTTTGGTGCTGGCAGTGATGGCGCTCAAAGCCGGGCGGGACCGCGATGAGTTGGACGGCCCGACGCTGGGCACGCATGCCGATACGCTACGCGCGCTTCCGGGCCTGTTGAACACTGCGCTGGCGCTGTCCGAGCCGATAGCCAAGCTCGCCGAGAGCTTGGCGGAAGCGCAGGATATCTTGTTCCTCGGGCGCGGGCCAATGTATCCGCTAGCGCTGGAAGGCGCGTTGAAGCTTAAGGAAATCAGCTACATCCATGCCGAAGGCTATGCGAGCGGAGAGCTGAAGCACGGCCCCATCGCATTGATCGACCGCATGGTGCCGGTGATCGTGATGGCACCGTTTGATCGGCTGTTCGACAAGACGGTTTCGAACATGCAAGAAGTGATGGCGCGTCACGGGATGGTGCTACTGGCGTCAGATACCAAAGGCTTGGCGGCAGCGGGTGACGGGACATGGGCGCAACTTCAACTCCCTGAAATTGCAGAGCCTTTCGCGCCAATCCTCTATGCAATTCCGGCACAATTATTAGCCTATCATACAGCAGTCGCGAAAGGAACGGATGTGGATCAACCCCGCAACCTCGCAAAATCGGTGACAGTCGAATGAGCCGGAAACGCGGCAAGCGCGGCATCGCGCGCCCCCGTGCAGAGGATTTCGCCCCCATTGCACCAGAAGAAGAGGCGCGCCTGCGCGCCGAGGCCGAGGCCTATGCGTCGTCAGATGCGGATTACGAGAGTTTTGAGGAACTCGACGATGACGAGGCCCCTGCAGGCCCGCCGCCGGCGCTCGACGATGCGCTCTTTGCCCTTGAGGCGTGGGAAGACGCGGAGAAAGCCGCAGAAATGGCCGCCTATCACAAGGCGGAGCGGCGGTATCTGGGCGTGTCCGTTCCGGCGATTGAAGACATGGTGGCGCTCTGGCGTGGGCAGCTTGATGTGGCGGGGCGCGTGGAACTGGCGCGCGCGCTCTGGGACACCGACATTCACGAGGCCCGGATCGCGGCTGCGAAACTATTGACGCAGGCGCGGCTGCGCCCCGATGAGGCGGCGTGGGCGCTGATCGCAAGCTGGGTGCCGCAATTCGATGCCTGGGCGATTGCCGATCATGTGGCCAAGGCGGGGTCTAAACGACTGCAGGCCGAGCCCGCGCGGCTTGACGAAGTGGCGGATTGGGTGCGTTCGGATCATATGTGGACGCGGCGCGCGGCCTTCGTCTTCACCCTGCCCTGGACCAAGCAGCGCAACCCCAAGCCTGAGGACGACGCCGTGCGCGACGAGGTTCTAGGATGGGCCGCGCAACTGGCCGAGGATCGCGACTGGTTCATCCAGAAAGCTATCGGCTGGTGGCTGCGCGATCTGTCGAAAAAAGATCCCGAGCGGGTGCGGGCATGGCTGGCCGAGCATGGCGAAAGGCTCAAGCCCTTCGCCCGCAAGGAAGCCGCCAAATACCTCTAAATCAGAGGAACTTGTCGTAATCGCTTACCAGCAGGTGGCGTGGCTCTGCGTCCTCCTCGATCTCCGAGAACCGGCCAATATCTTCGCGGAAGATGTTGTCGGTGCGGTCGTCATTCACCGTCGAGACCTCACCGATCAGCACATCGCCGCCCTCGCCCCAAAAGGCGTGCCAATCGCCCGGGCGCAGCGTCACGCTTTCGCCGGGGCGCAGTTTCAAGACCTCGCCCGGGCCGAAACGGCGCGGAACACCGTCGCACATCACGACCCCGCCCGAGGTTTCATCAAACGCTCCTTGCGCGTCCGAGCCGTAAAGTTCGACCGCCAGCATCGCCCCGCCGCGATTGATGATATCCTCGGCCTTGATGACATGGGTGTGCATCGGACTGATCTGATCTTTTCGCGAAATCAACAGCTTCTCGGCATAGGCCATGCCGTGTCCGTCCTGAAGATCGCGCAAATCGCCATTGCGCAGGGTGAACAGGAACAGACCCAGCGCATCGAAATCGCCCTGCCCGTAATCGGTAATATCCCAGCCCATCTGCGCCTCGACCACGCGTTGGGCTTGGGGCAGTCGGGCGCGAAACTCGGCCGGACTCCACCACGCGAAGGGAGGCAGACGAAAGCCGAATTCGGCGATCATCTCTTCGGCCTCGGCCATAATCTCATTGACGCGCGAGCGTTTCATTTCGCCTCTCAAGGGTTCAGGCGACGCATGCCGCGCCGCGTTTTCCAGCGGCCCAATCGCGCACCGCACCTCCAAACGCCTCAAACAGCGGGCGCGAAACCGGATCATCCGCCGCCTGCCATTCAGGGTGCCATTGCACCGACAGCGTGAAGCCGGGTGCGCCGCGTACCCAGATCGCCTCGGGTGTGCCATCCTCGGCGCGCCCCTCGACGACGATACGCGCGCCGGGCTGGCAAATCCCCTGCCCGTGCAGCGTATTGGTTACGACCTCATCCGCGCCAAAAAGCTGGGCGAACTTTCCGCCCGGTTCCAGCATCACCTTGTGGCGATTGGAAAAGCCGTGCGCCAGATCACCCTCGGGGGGCATACGGTGGTTCATCCGGCCCGGCAATTCGCGGATCTCGGGGTAAAGCGTACCGCCCATCGCCACGTTCACCTCTTGAAAGCCCCGGCAAATACCGAAAAACGGCTGCCCCGTTTGCACGCAGTGGCGCACCAATGGCAAGGTGATCGCATCGCGCGCTTGATCGAATGTGCCATGCTTCTCGGTGGCCTCTTCACCATATTCGGATGGGTGTACGTTGGGGCGCCCGCCCGTCAGCAGAAAGCCGTCACAGACCTCGCACAATTCCTCAATAGAAAAATATTCAGGATCGGCAGGGATCAAAAGCGGAATACAATCAGATACTTGGCTGATGGCTTGCGAGTTGAGCTGCCCGCCCTCATGGACGGGATAGCGATCTCCCACTAGGCCTCGATTTCCGATGATGCCGACGACTGGTCTGGTCATAAATCCCCCTTTTGAGCCAAAACTAGGGGTAGGCGGGCTGCGAGAAAAGGCGAAAAATGCGCAAGGGGCTGTGCATAGCGTCGCAAGCGAGGCCGAACGCGCGCCTCAGGCCGCAAGATCGTGACGCAGGATTGCCGCTTCAGAGGATTTCAATGCGCGGCGCGCATAAGCCCCGTAGCTAAGGGGATTTTCGACGACTTCGGGAATGATCTCGCACAAGCCAGCACGTTGATTGGGTGCGATCATTTCCAGCGCGGTCGAAGCGGGGTGAAAGCTTTCGGTTTCCAACCCGTTGGCCCAAAGGACCTCATGGCGATCCAGCAGAAGGTGAATGTAATGCAGCTCTGGCATGCCGCCCTCAAAGCGGATCGAGCGGCCATTCACCAGATCGCACGCGCGCACCAGCACCTCATCCTCGGCAAATAGCGCACGCGCGGACGGGCCGCGCAGCAGCATCCGGTGTTGTGGCGACACCAGCAGATCAGCATCGGGCCGCTCAATCCCCAACGCGCCGCCCGCGATACGTACCGGGCGCAAATGCGGCATAGCGTGAAGGCGCGCGCCCGACATCCGGCGCTGCCCGATCCAGCGGATCGCTTGGGGGCCGTCATCGCGCGTTGCCACGCGGTCACCGGGGCGGAGCGCCTCGACAGGGCGGCGACCATCAGGCGTGTTGATCAGCGTGCCAGGGGTGAAACAAATCACACCAGCAGGACCGTTGCGCACCGATTTCGGACGCAGATCCAGCGCGCGATCCACCACCCAGAGATCGCTGTCAGCGGGCGGAATGCGGCCTGTGAACATCAGTAAGCGCGCACCACTATCCAGCAGTTCAATCAGCGTAACGACATAGGCATGATAACCATCGGTCACGGTAAAGCTTTGATTTGGAGTATCTTCTTCGGGGCTATCAAGCGGCATGCGGCGCGCGCCCACCGCGTCGCCCAGCAAACGACGCACGACTTTGGATGCGCGTGCGCGCCGTGCCTCATCGCCCAAAGCATCGCGCAAGATCAGCAAATCATTGGGGCCATCGACGCGCAGCGCCTCGCCGTTCCAGCGCCAGTTTGCCCCCACTGTCACAATATCGGGTGCTGGCGACGGTGTCCCGTCGATTTCCGTTTGCGCCCATGAAATGACGAACGTGCCTTGATAGCGCGCCTGATTCATCTGCCTCATCTCGTCCAGCGGGACCAGTTTTCTGGCCCTCATTTACTGCTCAGGAAACGCTAACAGATAGGAATCGCGAAATAAATAGTTTTCGCGACCTCTAGGTAAAGCTCATCTCAAAATTGCGCTCTGATCCACCGTCCCAGAGTCGATACGCCCCAATACCGCCTTCACTGCGCGCACTATGCGACCCAGAGATGTTCGTGCCCGCGCTTCACCGAAACTTGCGCAGGCGTGACCTTGTCAGAGCGCCCCAACGTCCAGATTTGATGGTAGACTTTCTCAATCAAGTGAAGCCCAGCCAGTGAAACCCGGCATACGCTGATTGAGGCCTCAAACAGAGCAACAGCAACATTCATATTCTGGTGGCTTTACCCGCTGGCACCGAAAAGGAAACCCAATGACAAAACTGACGCAAATTTTCGCAGCCAGCGCCTTGACGCTCGCTGCCGCCACTCCGGTTCTGGCCCAAAATGTCCAGCCCGGCGCAATGACCCCGACCCCAAGCAGTAGCGCACAAAACGGGGCGGATCCGGCCTATTTCATGCCCGCCGATCCGCATCTAAGCCAGTTCGATCAGGCGCGCGTGCAGCAAATCTCGGGGGCGACGGATGATCTGAACAATCTTGGCTACGTCAAAGTGGCGGCCCTTGAGAACGCGCTGGTGCATCCCTTTGCTGCGAGCACACGCGCCCGCTTGATTTCGCAATGGCTGAACAGCGCGATCTAAAATAAGCGTAAGAAGCGGCCCGCCGGAACGGGCCGCCTTATCGCCTTATTTGCGCGATGATTTCATCATCCATAGCTCTTTTTCGTGCCATTCAAGACGGTCGGTCAGCATCCCCGCCGACACCTCATCACCCGCTTCCTGCGCGGTGGTGATCGCTTCGCGCAGTGTGTCGGCGATGGTGCTGTTGGCCTTGATCAGCGCGTCGACCATCGCCTCGGCCGATTGCGCGACGGCGGGTGTGTCACCGGCCAGCGCCATCAACTCACTCAGCGAGCCGGGCGCATAGGCCCCAAGGCAGCGGATACGTTCGGCGATCTCGTCCAATGCCGCCCAAAGGTTCTGATATTGCTCTTCAAACAGCATATGCAGCTGGCGAAATTGCGGCCCTTCCACATTCCAGTGATACCCGTGGGTCTGAACGTAAAGGCCGAAGGTCTCGCCCAGAACTTGGGTCAGACTGTCGATATTGGATTGCTGGCTCATCGGAATTTCCTTTGTGTTTCAGGGGCGTATGGGTACCCCGGCAACTAAGTGCCGGGGTGCGGGTTTTAAAGCTGGCGGGTCGAGAAATACCAGTCAACCGTGTCGAAGCCTTCATCGGCGCGTGCCAGCGCGGCTTCGGGCGTCGCGGGCGTGGGCACGATCACCGCATCACCGGGCTTCCAGTTTTCCGGCATCGCGCATTTGTTCTCGTCAGCCGTTTGCAGCGCCACCAGCAGGCGGTGGATTTCGTCGATCGAGCGTCCTGCGACCATCGGGTAATAAATCATCGCGCGCAGCACACCCTGAGGGTCGATGATAAAGGTCGCACGCACAGCCGAGGTGTCAGACGCGCCGGGCTGGATCATCCCGTAATCGCGTGCCACGGTCATCGACAGGTCGGCAATGATCGGGAACTTGATCTCGGTGCCGAATTTCTCCTTGATGTTGAGCATCCAGGCGATGTGCGAGTAGTGGCTGTCGATCGACAGGCCGAGCAGCGCGGTGTTGCGGGCCGCGAAATCATCTTGTTTCTTGGCGAAGGCGATGAATTCGGTGGTGCAAACCGGGGTAAAGTCAGCCGGGTGCGAGAACAGGATCAGCCATTGGCCCTTATAGGCGTCGAGTGTCTGCTGGCCGTGCGTGCTGGGCGCGTCAAAGGCGGGCGCCGGGGCGTTGAGTTGGGGCATCTGCGGGGCTTGGATCGTGTCGGTCATCTTTTTCTCCATCAAGGTCTTGGTTGCGATGAGGTAGATTTAGCGACTAGCCATTGATAAATGAAATTGATTATAAATATCTCAGTAATAGAGTGAGTGAATATGAATCCCGTTATCACCCTGCGCCAGATGCGCTTTCTGACAGCGATTGCCGATACGCTGAACTTCTCGCGCGCGGCAGAGATATGCTTCGTCACCCAGCCCACGCTCAGTACGGGCTTGCGCGAGTTGGAGGAACGCCTTGGCGTGCAATTGGCCGAGCGCACGAAACGCTCGGTCATCCTGACGCCGGTGGGGGCAGAGATTGCCCAGCGCGCCCGCGCGGTTTTGCTGGCCACGCAGGAGATCGAGGAACTCGCCGCCGCGCAATCTGCGCCCGAGGGGGGCGAATTGCGGCTGGGCACGATCCCGACAATCGGCCCGTTTCTGATCCCGCGCGCCCTGCCCGATATTCGCGCGCGTTTCCCCGATCTGCGTTTATTGCTGCGTGAGGAAATGACCGAAAGCCTGATCGCGGGGCTGGGCACCGGGCGGCTGGATTTAATCCTGTTCGCGCTACCCTTTGACGCTCAGGGGATTTCGGTGATGGAGCTGTTTAAGGATGGCTATCACCTTGCCGCACCACCGGGCAGTCTTGGCCCTGCGCCCGTGCGCGGCGATCAGTTAGAGGGTGCCAAGCTGATGCTGCTGGAAAAGGGCCATTGCCTGCAACGCCACGCGCTTTCGGCCTTTCCAGATCGCGATATCGCGCAGGATGACAGCTTTTCCGCGACATCGCTGACGACCTTGATTTCGATGGTGAGCGAGGGGCTGGGGATCACGCTTTTGCCCAATCTGGCGCTGGATGCAGGTGTAGCGCGTGGGCAGGATCTGGCGATTGCGCCGCTGCCCGATGCCTGCCCGCGCCGGGTGGTTTTGGGCTGGCGCACCAGCACGGCGCGCCAGCCTTTGTTCAAAGCCCTGGGAGATATCTTGATCGACACGCATCAGCGTATGAAAGCGGGCTGATGGTTAACACCCGGATCGTCTAAGCGCGCGCTCAGGCGCCAAAAACCCGCTCGCGATAGCCCCCCGCGAATGGCACCGCGCGCCATTGCGATTCGGGCTGGCGATTGGCGATCTCGTCGGGCAGCTCGATATCGTCAAACCCCGCACGCAAAGCCGCACGGAACTGATCGACCAATAGCGGACCGCACGCGCGCAGATGCCCGCTGAACCCCAAGCGACGGATCAACCCCGCCAGCGAAAACCCGCGCCCATCCGCGAAACTGTCGAAACGGATCTCGATCAACGAAGCAGTTTCGATCAGCGGTGCCAGCGCGGCGATATCAGCATCCGGACCAAGGCGCAGCGCCGCGCCGGGGCGGTGATCTTCGGGGCTGCGCCGCACGACGCCGGCAAAAGCATCGGGCACGAAACCCTCTTTGGACACAATCTGGGTCATCCCGCTTTCCTCCTGATGACACGCCCGTCGGGCGCAAAATGGATACCGCATTCTTCGCGCGCTTCATTGGCCCAGCGTCCCGCGCGCGGATCGGCTGCGGATGCAGGCTGCGTACAAGGCGCACAGCCAATTGAGGGATAACCGCGCGCTACCAGCGGGTGTCGGGGCAGTTCATGCGCGTCCAAATACTGCGACAACATCGCAGGCGTCCACGCTGCCAGCGGATTGACGCGCAAGCGCCCGGCGTGATCGGTCTCAAAGATCGGCATCTGCGCACGCTGCCCGGTTTGGAATCGTTTGCGCCCGCTGATGGACCCCGCGAAATCATCCAGCACGCGTTCAAGCGGTGCAACCTTACGCAAAGCACAGCACATCTTGCTGTCGCGCTGATGCAGATCCTCGGGCAGATCGGGATCGGGCGTCAGAAGGCGCACATCGCGCAGCCCCAGATGCGCCGAAAGATCGCGCTGATATTGCAAGGTCTCGGCAAACAGCATCTGCGTTTCCAGCATCAGCACCGGCACATCGCGGTCGATCTGCGCCAGCAGATGGAGCAGCACCGCCGAATCCGCCCCGAACGAGGACACCAGCGCGATCTGCCCCGGCAGCGCGTTAAGCGCCACGCGCAAGATTTCATCCGCCGAAGCATCGGCGTAACGCACATTCAGACGCCCGGCACTGGCCTGCGCCCCCTGAAAAGCGCGGCTTTTGGGGACGCTCTCACGCAGCTTTTGCATAACGCTCTCCATAAAGGGCCGTCTTGAACGGATCGAGCCCGACACGGCGATAGGCTTGCAAGAAGGTTTCGCTGCGATCCTCGCGCAGCTCCAGATAGGCACGGATCAGGCGTTCAACGGCAGGCACGATCTCGTCATAGGCAAAGCCCGGACCAGTGCGTGCGCCCAGCGTCGCCATCTCGGTGCCATCGCCGCCAAGCGTAAGCTGGTAGTTCTCTACCCCTGCCCGATCCAGCCCGAGAATCCCGATGTGACCGACATGATGATGCCCGCAGGCATTGATGCAGCCCGAGATCTTGATCTTGAGCGGCCCGATATCATGCTGTGCATCAAGATCTGCAAACAGCGTCGAGATTTGCTGCGAGATCGGGATTGAGCGCGCGGTGGCCAGCGCGCAATAATCCATCCCCGGGCAGGCGATAATATCGGAGACCAGCCCGACGTTCGCCGTCGCCAGCCCCGCCTGCGCGAGCATTTCATGGACCGCGCACAGATCGTTACGATGGATATGGGGCAGGATCACGTTCTGCTCATGGCTAATGCGCAACTCGTCATAGCCAAAGCGTTCAGCCAGATCGGCCAGCACGCGCATTTGCGCCGCCGTGACATCGCCGGGCGTGCCGCCGATCGGCTTGGTCGAGACCGTGACGCTGACATGATCGGCGCGCTTGTGCGGGTGCAGGTTGGTGTCGATAAAGGCGTGCATGGCCGGACGGGGCGAAAACGGCACCACCGGATCGTCACGAAACGCGGGCGGGGCGAACCCTTGCGCGATACGCTCAATGATCTCGGGTGACACATCGGGCAGCAGACGGCGGCCCGTGGTGAACTCGGCCTCGATCATTGCGCGCAAATCCTCAAGCCCGGTCTCATGCACCAAAATCTTGATGCGCGCCTTATACTTGTTGTCGCGTCGACCGCTGAGGTTATAGACCCGCAAAACGGCTTCAAGATAGGCCAGAAGGTCGCGCTTGGGCAGCCAGTCCCGCACCTCTTTACCAATAAATGGCGTGCGCCCCAAACCGCCACCAATCACCACCTGATAGCCGATCTCACCACCCCGTTCACGCAGCCGCAGCCCGATATCGTGAAAGGCGATCACCGCGCGGTCCTGTTCAGATGCCGTGACCGCCACTTTGAACTTACGCGGCAGAAAGGCAAACTCGGGATGATCGGTGGACCATTGACGGATCAGCTCGGCGGTGAGGCGCGGATCTTCGACCTCGCCCGCAGCAGCGCCTGCGAAATGATCGGCGGTGACGTTGCGAATGCAGTTCCCAGAGGTCTGGATCGCGTGCATCCCCACCTCGGCCAGCGCCTCCAGCATATCGGGAACATCGCTGAGGCGCGGCCAGTTGAACTGGATGTTCTGGCGGGTTGTGAAATGGCCATAGCCGCGATCCCAGCGCTGCGATATCTCGGCCAGCTTTCGCATCTGCGCGCTGCGCAACGTGCCATAGGGGATCGCCACGCGCAGCATATAGGCGTGCAGTTGCAGATAAAGCCCGTTCATCAGGCGCAGCGGCTTGAACTCGTCTTCGGTCAGCGAGCCATCAAGGCGACGCTCCACTTGGCTGCGAAACTCCGCCACACGGGCGCGCAGGAAATCACGGTCGAATTCGGAATAGGCATACATTACGAAAC
>JAFGWK010000168.1 GCA_016937195.1 Paracoccaceae bacterium
ATGGTATTGCGGAGCAATGGCCCGAGAGAGGGCGATCGATCAGCTCTTGCTCGATCATACGCGTCAGTAACCAGACGTGATCCAGCCTTTCGGTGGCAAATCGGCGATCGATCAGCTCTCGCAAGAAAGCGGACGGCGTCTTGAGATGGTAGGCAATTAGCTGATTGGTAGCCGCTGCCATTCCACCGCTTCCAACATCCCAGCCAAATAGTTAGCAACTGAGGGCGTCTCGACAATCGCACGTGGCAGATACGTTCACTGGCTCTGCGCAAAAGCCCTCGGTTTGGCAGGCGGTCGGGCCAACAGGTTGGTCGACTTATAAGGGCTTTTAAGAAGCAAGATGCCGAATCCCCGACAAGACTTCGGATTGGTTCCCACGACCTTTTCAGCCATCTCAATTGCGGTACGGACTATGGACGATTAGACACCCTGCCCCAAGTCGTACAGAATCAGCACAACGTGGCCAATAAATGCCCGAGAACTTGGATTGATATCTAAAGGTTGGATTTGCAGTCCCATTGCAGTCCCAGCCAAGAAAACAAGACTGGGCCACGCGGAACGCCGCGAAAATATTTTTTATTTTCAAGGATTTAAGTGGTGCCCGAAGGCGGACTCGAACCACCGACACGCGGATTTTCAATCCGCTGCTCTACCAACTGAGCTATTCGGGCACTCTGGCCTTTCGGCCTTGCTGGGCGGTTACTAAATCAGGGCGCGGAGGCTGTCCAGAGGGATTTGTTAGAAATTTGAACCTCACAGGCGTTGCGTGGGTTAGTGCGGCTTTTGCGCGCCGCCCTGCAAGTCGTCTGCGTTGGTCGGGGCACGTTCTTCTTCTTCGGCGACATCCCCGGGAATGACGTAGGATCCGTTAAGCCAGCGCGCCAGATCAACATCGGCGCAGCGTTTCGAGCAGAAAGGACGGTATTTCGGATCAGACTCTTTCGCACAAATTGGGCAACTCATAGCGCACCCCCAAGCAACGTGCTGAGAGCAACTCGGTCGCGCTTGCGCTGCAACTCGAAATTTCCTAGCGGTGTCCAGCCCGCCATTGACGCTTCGGCCTCGCCTTTGAACGACGTGCGTAGCTGCTGTTCGAGCGGCTGGCGGTCACGTTTCGGCATCGGCGCAAAATCAACGGTGATCTGGCCACCCAACCCACGCAAACGTAACTGACGTGGCAAGACACGCGCGGCGGCGATATTGGCCTTGAGCCCCGCCGCGGGAGACGTGTCAGTTCCAGTGTTCACATCCACCGCAATCAGGGCACGGGTAGGTTCAATCATCATATGCGCGCCGTCTGATAACTCGACCCGGGGCTGCAACAACGCCTCAATCGCATCACTCGCACCGTGATCGTCGAACCCACCTTCAATCACCTCATCAGGTGCCGGATCGGCCCAGTCGCGCCACGCCTCTTCATGCGGGCTCGGCGCATCGACCAGCAATTCCGGCGCGCCCGAAAGATCGGCCATCACCGCCTCCGACAGGGCCCGCATCGCTGCGATATCGTCGGTGATTTCATCGGCGTCCGCATGTGCAGCAACCGAGCGCAGGATCAAACCGGCCTGCGCACCTGCCATTCCAGCCTCGGCCAAAGATTGCAACGCTTCGCGCGTGTCTTCGTCGCGAATGCGACGCGATATATTCAGTCCCGGCGCACCGGGTGTGACAATCGCAAAGCGCGATTTGAACAACACCCGTAGCGTGACGGGCAGCGCCTTGCCGGGCTCGGTTCCACCCGAGACCTGTACGATCACGGTCTTGCCGGGGCTCAGCCCCTTTACTTCGCGTAGAAAGCCGCGCACGCCTTGGGGCAACTCGACAAAAACTCCGCCCTGCCCCTTCATCTGACGCCCGATCACGCCGCGACAGATCGCACCGGGGGCCAGCGCCACACCCGGATCGATCAGCAAATCTTCCAACTGCCCATCGACCATCAACGCAGCGGCCTCACGGCCCGCAATGTGATCTAGCAAGACGACCCGTCCAATCATGTGCTCTCTCTCTTGATACCGGCTGCGGCCAAAAGCGTTGCGGTTTCGGCCAAGGGCAGCCCGACAACGCCCGTATAGCTGCCTTGCAGCCACGGCACGAACGCCCCACCAAGACCTTGAATGGCATAGCCACCCGCCTTGCCGCGCCACTCGCCGCTGGCCAGATAGCCGTTCACGTCTTCATTGCTGAGCGGTTTGAACTTCACCACCGTATCGACCAACCGCTCGCGCAGGCCATCAGCGCTACGCACAGCCACGGCAGTCAGCACATGATGGCGTCGCCCCGAGAGCAGCCATAGGAACTCGGCCGCTTCCTTTTCATCTTCGGGCTTGCCCAGAATACGGCGACCGCAGGTCACGGTGGTATCGGCGCTCAGGATGACCTCATCCAAGGCCATCTCTAGCGCCATCGCCTTTTCGCGCGCCATCCGCGCCACATAATCGCGCGGCGCTTCACCCTTGATGGGGGTCTCGTCGATATCGGCAGGGCGCAGCGCAACAGGCTCCAGACCCAATTGGGCCAAAAGCTCCCGCCGCCGCGGGCTTGCCGATCCCAGAATCAGTTTCAACAGAACCGCTTACTTGAAGCGATAGTTGATGCGACCCTTCGTCAGGTCATAGGTGTTCATTTCCACCTGCACCTTGTCGCCAGCCAGAACACGAATGCGGTTTTTACGCATCTTGCCTGCCATATGCGCGATGATCTCATGGCCGTTTTCCAGCTCGACCCGAAACGTCGCGTTAGGCAGGAGTTCCTTAACGACACCGGGAAATTCGAGCATTTCTTCCTTGGCCATGGTCACTCCGTATTTGAAAATCCGCAAAAAATGCGGGCGAGCGTTAAATGCGCCCGGTTGCGCAGAAATTCAAGGGTAATGTCAGGTTGCCCCGGGGTTTTCACGCAGGAACCAGACCATTTGACCAAAAATCTCGCGGTTGAGGCCGTATTTACAGGGGGTTACGCGTGAAACACCTGTGACCAATCCGCCAGAGGCGAAAAGTGAGTCGCACTTTATACACGCGGCGGGCCGAACCGCTCTATAAGATGATTGCGGATCTGGTCACGCGTGTCGCGATAGGCGGCCAGTCTGGCGTCGCGATTCCCTCCAATACCGGTCGGATCAAGGATCGGCCAATATTCCACATCGAGATGAAAGAATCTCGTAAACTCAAGTGCTTGTCGTTGTGAAGCGGGTGACAACGCAACAACGAGATCAAAAGCCGACAGATCATCGCCCCATTCCTGCAACTGCGTGAACGAGCGCGAGCGATGCCGCTCCAGATCCACCTCGATCTCGGCCATAACCGCTATCGTAAATCCGTCAATCTCCAGATCGGCCTTCACGCCCACGGATTGCACGTAAACATCGGTGCCGTAGAATTTCTTCATCATACCTTCAGCCATCGGCGAACGTGTCGCGTTATGGTCGCAGGCAAACAGCACCGATGAAGGAAGCACGCCCATCCCCTACCTCGGCGTCAATACGGCGACGAGGGTGAACAGACGGCGCGCAGTATCTATGTCGACTTCGGCCTTGCCTTCAAGGCGTTCCTGCAAGATCCGCGCGCCCTCATTGTGAATACCGCGCCGGGCCATGTCGATCGCCTCAATCTGGCTTGGGGGCAGCTTTTTCACCGCTTCAAAATAACTTTCGCAGATTTGGAAATAATCCTTCACCGCTTGCCGGAACGGGCCGAAGGACAAGTGGAACTCTGCAACTTTCTGGCCATCCTCGGTTTGCGTATCAAACACCAAGCGGCGGTCGCGCACCCCAAGGGTTAGCGCGAATGGACCGATAGGCGCGGGCGAACCGTCACGCCCGGGTAGGACAAAGCTGTTGTCTTCGAGCAGATCATAAACCGCGACTTTGCGCTCTTGCTCGATCTCGGGCGAGGGGGCTGGCATGCCGCCGGTATCCAGTTCGAGTTGACTGATCCGGGCCATCACAGCTCTCCTTTGTTAAGCGCATCCAGACGCGCGCGCACACTCAGCCCATGCGCCTCAAGACTTTCCGAGATCGCCAGCGTCTCGGCTGCAGGACCAATCGCCTTAAGCGCACCCGGCGTCATTTTCGCAAGTGTCGTGCGTTTGAGGAAATCCATCACCGATAGCCCACTTGAAAACCGCGCCGAGCGCGCTGTGGGCAGCACGTGGTTCGGTCCGCCAATATAATCGCCAATTGCCTCGGGCGTATAAGCGCCCAAGAAAATCGCGCCCGCATGAGTGATCTGCTCTGACAGCGCGTCAGGGTCGGCCACACAAAGTTCAAGATGCTCAGGCGCGACACGGTTGGACAGGGTCGCGGCCTCGGCCAAATCGCGCGCCACAATCACCGCGCCGAAGTCACGCCAACTTGTACCTGCGATCTTGCGTCGCTCAAGCGTTTGCAAGCGCGCCTCGACAGCTTTCGCAACCGCATCGCCAAAAGCCGCATCGGTGGTGATCAAAATCGCCTGCGCGCTTTCGTCATGTTCGGCTTGGCTCAGCAGATCCAGCGCGATCCAGTCGGGATCCCCCGTACCATCCGCGATCACCAAAATCTCTGACGGCCCCGCGATCATATCAATACCCACACGCCCAAAGACCCGCCGCTTGGCCGCCGCAACAAAAGCATTGCCCGGCCCCGTGATCTTATCCACCGGCGCGATGGTGTCCGTGCCATAGGCCAGTGCCGCAACCGCCTGCGCGCCACCAACGCGGTAAACCGTATCGACGCCCGCAATCTGCGCGGCCAACAGCACGAGCGGGTTCACCACGCCATCCGGTGTCGGGCAGACCACAACCAGCCGCTCGACCCCGGCCACCTTTGCAGGGATCGCGTTCATCAAAACGGATGAGGGATAACTCGCCAGCCCGCCGGGCACATACAGCCCCGCTGCGCTGACCGGCCCCCAGCGCCAGCCCAATTCCGCTCCTGCCGCGTCGATCCAGCGCTGATCCTCTGGCATCTGGCGGGCGTGATAAGCACGGATGCGTTCCGCGGCAAGTTCCAGCGCGGCGCGCTCGGCGGGCGGAACCTTCGCGATCTCGGCGGCGATCTCTTCAGGCGAAAACGCCAAGCGATCCGCGCTCAGATCAAAGCGATCAAACTTAGAGGTCAGCTCAATCAGCGCCGCATCCCCGCGCGCGCGTACATCCGCGATGATGTCGGCCACGATGGCATCCACATCGGGACTGTCTTCGCGCTTCATGCCCAAGAGGTTTTGGAACTGGGCCGCGAAGCCGCTCTCCCCTGTGTCAAGAAACTGCACCATCACTCGTCTCCTTATCCACTTTGGGGATTAGACAGTCTCGCCCGCCCCCGCAAGCGCCGCCCCGGTTTTCGGTGTGTTTTCCCATTTCATTTGGCTCGAAATACTCCCCGCGGAGCGTCCAGCAGAAGGTTCGGGAGCCTCCGGCGGGAGTATTTTGGGCCAAATGAAAGCGGTTTAGTCGGGGTGATGGGGCGCTTTGCCAGACGGCGCGCGGTAGGGGCGTTCGACATCGCGCAAATCGACATCAAGACATTCGACATCGGCAGCAATGGCCCCGTCGCCTGCGAGGGTAATGATGACGCGCCCCGCCCCGTCTTGCGCAGCTTCAAAGGCGATATCCAGGATCGAGAGCACGAGATCTTGGTCAGCGCGATCAATACCTTGGCTCGCGACATGAGTGACGTCAGAAATCACGAGAAGCGCGCGCACACGTTCATAGGAGCGCCCCTCAGCTTCGGCTTGCGCCTTATCTTCCCAGCGGAAGCGATTGATCAGCAAGGCGAGACGGCGGGCTTTGGCCTCCCAGGCGATTTCGGTGATCGGCAGAACCGCGTCTTGCACCAACGCGGCCATCACTGACAGATCGGCCTGCGTTTCAGCGCGCAGCGCCATCGCGCCCTCTCCGCCATCCTCAAAACGTGCATCTACCATCCGTTTTCCTTTTCGCGCTGTAATCGGCTTACGTCTGACATCCGCAAAGCGATCACTCGCCCTTCACACGCTCGATATGCGCCCCCACGGCGCTCAGTTTATCTTCAACCCTCTCATAGCCGCGATCGAGGTGATAGACCCGGCTGACCATCGTTTCACCTTCTGCGGCGAGCCCCGCGAGAATAAGCGAGACTGAGGCGCGCAGATCGGTCGCCATCACCCGCGCGCCGCGCAGCTTATCGACGCCATGCACCGTCGCGTGCCCGCCATGGACCTCGATATTGGCGCCCATGCGTAGCAATTCGGGGGCGTGCATGAAGCGGTTCTCGAAGATCTTTTCTTCCAAAACACTGGTACCCTCGGCGGTGCACAGAAGCGCCATCATCTGTGCCTGAAGGTCGGTGGGGAAGCCCGGGAAAGGCTCGGTGACCACATCAACCGCGCGGATACGACCGTTTTTGCGACTGACTTTGATGCCTGCCTTGGTTTGCTCGACCGACACACCTGCGGCATCAAGGCGTTCACAGAAGCTTTCGATCAGTTCGATGCGCCCGCCAAGGCATTCCACCTCACCACCGCAGATCGCAGGGGCGAGCATATATGTGCCCAGCTCGATTCGGTCGGCAACCACCGGATGGGTCGCGCCGTGCAGCCGGTCCACACCTTGAATTTCGATTGTTCCAGTGCCATCGCCCTCAATTTGCGCACCCATCGCGCGCAGGCAATCCGCCAGATCGACGATCTCTGGTTCGCGGGCGGCATTCTTGAGTACCGAAGTGCCTTTGGCCAGTGATGCCGCCATCAAGAAGTTTTCGGTCGCGCCCACCGAGGCAAAGCGCATTTCATGCACCGCGCCTTTCAGCCCGCCTTGCGTTTTGGCGTGCAAATAACCGTCGCGCAACTCGATCTGCGCGCCCAGCGCACTGAGCGCATCCACATGGATATCCATCGGGCGCGCACCAATCGCGCAGCCACCGGGCAGCGACACCACCGCATGGCCAAGCCGCGCCAGCAGCGGCCCAAGCACCAGATTCGAGGCGCGCATCTTGCGCACGATGTCATAATCGGCGACCGGGTTGATCTCGCCATGACACGAAGCGGCCAGAACCTTGCCCTCTTGCAACGCCGTCACCTCGGCCCCGAGAGAGGCAAGCAATTCGGTCATCGTGCGGATGTCACTGAGGCGCGGCGCGTTGGTCAGCGTCAGCGGCTCTTCACTGAGCAATGTGGCCGGCATCAGCGCCAAACAGGCGTTTTTCGCCCCCGCGATCGGAATTTGACCCTTCAGCGGGCCATTGCCGCGCACGATGATACTGTCCATTCAACTGCCCTCGTTCTTATCATTTTGCGATGTCGCGACATCGTTTTTGCGCGCGCGCGCCTGCGCTTTGCGCTTTTGTAGGTTGGCGCGCAAGGCCTCGGCCAGACGCTCTTCTCGGCTGGGTTTGGGCGCGCCTTTGCCCTTGGATGTATCGCTGCGATCCTGTGTCATGGCGCCTCGTTTACCCTGCAAGGCAAATCCTGTCGAGAGAGAGGGCAGATTTGCCCTTGCACCATAGCGCGATTGAGTCTAAATCCCCGCCACGGTCGGAAGCGACATATACCGGCGCTGTGGTAGCTCAGTGGTAGAGCGCGTCATTGGTAATGACGAGGTCGGGAGTTCAATCCTCCCTCACAGCACCAT